>CAZBUH010000017.1:23807-26542 GCA_964495095.1 uncultured Oscillospiraceae bacterium
CCGGTGGGGCGCGGCCAAAGGCCGCGCCCCACTATATCTATTCCTTGCCCGGCGGCATAAATTAATCTCCGGCATCGTCAGTTTTCGTTTAAATACGTAAGCGTCAATTCCCAAATCATCAAATCGGAATCTGCAAGCTCGTAATCTTCGGGATAATCGCCGGGAATCTGCTGTACCACCCGGGTGATTTCGGTCCTGCCGTCCGGTGACGTATAGGCCAGCCCGGAGCCGACGGTATTTTCGCTGAGCCAACCGGCAATATTTTCCCTGAAAGCCAAAAGCTCCTCCCGGCTCACGTCCCCGGCGCCGCCGAAGCCGATAACAATAAACGGCCCTCTGGCGCTCTCCAAATTCACCCCCAGAGTACAGGGGATTCCGTCCATCACCGCCGGCATTCCTGCGGATTCTCCGTCAAAGCCGTACCGGCGGTTAAACTCCTCCAAAGTCATGCCCATATAGTCTGCAAAATTTTCCCCGGTGATATTGGACGGGAAAAAGGGCAGCCCGATGGAGCCGTCTTTCAGTTCAAAGTCACTTACAGAAAACTCCACTGCACCGTCCTTATCCGTATACCCGTCTATCACCGCGTCACTGCCGCAGGAGGCGAGCCACGGTATACAGATAACAAAGGCTAAAAACAGGGCCAAAAGTTTTTTCACATCAAATTCCCCTTTTCGTTATTCCGGCAAAATCCTGTCCTTTGGTCTCGCCCACTCTTTTTATCCCCGTACCCGGTCCGCCGAAGCTGATTTTTAAGGGAAACCGTCCCGTCTCAGCTTTCGTAAGTGAAAGTCATATAGTCATAGCCCCAATAGGCCGTTCCGTTCTCGTCCCGGATTACTTCGTTATCTTCGTCGAACACCATGACCTTTCGGACAGTTATCCGTGTCCTGCCGTCCTCGGAAATGAAGCCGCCTGCCGCCTCGTCCGCCGTCATGTGCTCCTCCAGCCAGCCGGCAATACGTCTTGTGCCGTCGGCCCATTCCTCCGGGGTGTTGTCCCACTCGTATGTAAACCAGATAGTCGCCCCCGGACTGCCGTCACTGCCTCCGCCGTTGAGAATAGCCAGGGCGTACAGCCCCTCCAGGCAGAAGTTTGGGTTCAGCCTCCCGGCATCGGCGGAAGGCATGTACCTGCTGCTGAATTCATCCTGAGTCATTCCCACATAGCTTTTAAAGCTGTCTGCTGTGACCTCAGGAGGAAAAAATGGGAGGCCCACGGCCCCGCCGTCCAGCTCCAGGTCAGAAACGGATATGCGGACCACGCCGTCCTCAGACATGCGGGCCTGAAACGGTGCCTCTTTACCGCATGAACTCAGCAGCATAAGCAGCACCGCGCAGGCAGCAAAAGATTTTTTCACGTCATCCACCCCTATTATGCTTCTTCCAAAGTGCCGCCGCCATCATGTATATAATAAAACATGATATAATCTTGTGAGCCATATGTAAAAGTAGTCTGCACAATATACGCTCCATATGCAAGTACGATATGAAAGAGCCTGCCAGTATATCCCTGAGATGTATAATATGTATAGTCATTAAAATTATAATTGTAGTTCATAATCGGACTTGCAGAAGTATAATTCCGATTAAATTCCCATCGACCATCACTATTTTCATACATGATTGTAGGATCAGTATTGTTTACAAGTCGTATAGAATTAAGATGTGTGCTAAAGGTAGCATTAGTTACAGACTGTGATCCAGTTTTCGTTATTTTAAATGAAGAGGACGCCGGTGCATATCCATAGCCACCTATATCATAACTTACTAGGTTAACTTTTGCATAAGATGCAGAGAATGTAACTGTTACTCCATTTTTAGTGTATTCATCTCCGATGCTATCTTGTGGACTATATGAACTGTCGTCGTTATACATTAAACCTCCACTTGAGGTTTCTAAAAGCGCTGGAATTAATTCGTCGTGTTCATTTTCAACCAGCGAAAATGTAGCATATTCTGTAATCATCCCTTTATCATCAACAGTTCTTACAATTACTGCAGGAATAGATTCATCACTGTCTGATGTTTCTCCCATTGATGTATTTACTTCTGCTAAAGCGGTTTTCCGCAATACAACTTCTCCAACAAATACCTCACACTTTTCAGGATTATTTGGATACTCAAATCCGCAAGCGCTAAGATATTCTTCAGCAGAAATTTGACTATCATTAATATTCACCGAGAAAGCCGCAGTTGGAACGATCGACACCAATAATGCAAACATAGTGATGGTGGATATAATCTTTTTCATATTCATTTCCCCTTTATAATTTATTTTTCCTATGGGGATATCCCCGTGGGAGTTCTGCATATGCAGAACTTCTACATTCGCTGCGGGCAGGTCAATTCTTCTGATGCGCCCGTAAAGGTTTCACCGTCGATTGTACCCCTTACCGTTAAAACGTAGGTATTGCCGCTGATTACTACATGGTGCTTGGACATGTCGAGCTTTGAAGTTGCTGTATCGTGCCAATAGGCAACATGGGTAGTTCCGCACCAAAGTTCAAGGGCCGCTTCAATCTCCGCCCCAACTTCATACACGACCACACTGCAGTTAGCGGTAGTGCCGGAAAAAGTTAAAGTCGGTGTAACCTTGCCGGCATACACCTGGGCATTAGCTGTTGTACTCAGCGCAAGCATCAGCACCATCAGGGCGGTGTACATCATAAGGGCGAAATACCGGGCATATATGGCCCTGAATTTCTCCCTGTCGGCCTCAGAGTCCAGCATTTG
>CAZBUH010000018.1:0-26509 GCA_964495095.1 uncultured Oscillospiraceae bacterium
GGGGATACCTCACGCCGCCCTTGCCCCACGGGGCCTTATCCCCGTCAAGGAAATTTCCGGTGTAGAGTTGGACCCCGGGCTGGGTAGTGAGGCAGGTCATCGTTATCCCGCTCTCAGGGCAGAAAACGCTGCCGAACTCTTTAAGCGTCCCGCCGCCGAGGATAAAGTTGTGGTCGTAGCCGCAGCACATGGCCGTCTGCGGAAAATCCGAAAAGATATCCCGGCCCACCTCCTTCGCCTCTCTGAAATCGAGGGGTGTGCCCGCCACAGGCAGGATGTTCCCGGTGGGGCAGGTATCCGGGCCGCATTCGGTAAAGTATTCGGCGTCCAGCCGGAGCCGGTGGCCGAGGATATCGCTCCCGGGCCTCCCGGACAGGTTAAAATACGAGTGGTTCGTTATATTTATTACAGTGTCCCTGTCGGAGACGGCGGTATAGTCGATAATGAGATCGCGGCCGGTTACGGAGTACCTGACCTCCAGCTTCAGCGTGCCGGGAAACCCGTCCTCCATATCCGGGCTATCCAGACGGAGCGTAAGGGCGCTGCCGCCCTCAGGGAAGGCGTCAAACATTCTGCCGCCGTATGTGCCGTGCAGATGGTTGGCGCCGTCGTTTTGCTCCAGGACATATTCCTGCCCGCCGAGGCTGAACCGGGCGCCCTTTATCCTGTTGGCATAGCGGCCCACCACAGCGCCCATACAGCAGCTTCCCGCCTTATATCCGTCGATTCCGTCATAGCCCAGCACCACATCTGTAAGGTGCCCGCTCCTGTCCGGTACGCGGAGGCTCTGTATCACGCCGCCGTAATTCAGGATGTCGGCCTCGATTTCTCCTTTGAGTGTAAATTTTAATGTTTCACCGCCGAAAAGCCCGATTTTCAAGCGGAATCACTCCTTTCCTCCGGCACTCCTGTATTTATGCGGGGTCGTGCCGGTAATTTTTTTGAATACCGTTATGAAATAATTATAGTCGTAAAATCCGCATTTTCCGGCTATTTCGTTTATGCTCATACGCGGCTCCGTCCGAAGCAGCGCCTTTGCCCTTTCCACGCGCACGCTGCGGATATACTCAGCCAGCCCCATTCCATACGCGCTTTTCGCGGCGGAGCACAGCTTTGTTTTTCCCACCCCCAGCACGGAACAGATGGTCTGGATGCTAAGATCCCCGGAGAGGTTTTTCCTGATATATCCGTCGGCCTGTACCGCAAGGCTGTCCTGCCGCAGGACGGCGACCCTGTCGGAGCAGAGATACAGCGCCACCGCTTCCATTATATGCGCCGCGGCCAGTATCTCCGTCTCTGTCACCGCCGGCAGCTTCTCTGCGGCGGCCTTCAGCCTGTCAAAATCCAATTCCCGGCCGGAACAGCGCTTCTCTATCTCCGCCCAGCCCGCCTCCGGCTCCCGGCAGCCAAACAAATTCCCAACAATGAGATAGCCCACTATTACGCCGCCCCAGCGTATGGCGGTACATGCCTCGTACAGGCCGGAGTGGCACCTGTATATGTACGTGCCGGCGCGTTTCGAGGCGCTGAGGCAGGCCCGCCTGTCGCAGTCGCGGCAGGCGGCCAGCCCGGCGGGGTTTTCCCTTATTATCCGGCAGAATTCCGGGAGCCGGTCGGGATAGCCGAAAAGCTCCTCGAAATTTTCGCCGAAAAGTGCGATGTGTATCCCGGTGAGGATATTGAAGTCCATAAACAGTTGTTTTAATCTGCCGTAATCAAAGCCCGTCATCAATGCTTATCACCGCCTGCGAACAAAATCAAAGTTATCCGAAAGATATATTCTATATTCCCGGCATAAAATATCCTAACATAATTCCGGAGATAAGTAAATTGTAATTATATCTGAATTAATGGAGGCGGACAGCCGTGAATGCCGGCGAATGGAAAAGGCGCATTGGCGCCGGGGAATTTAAAAGAACGTTTACAGAGTTATACGGGCGGCGGGCCCCGGAGGCTCCCGCCAGATATACGGAGCTTGTGGATAAATACAGCCGCGCCTTCGGTGATGCCCGGGAGCTGAGCATTTTTTCCGCCCCGGGGCGGACGGAGATAGGCGGCAACCACACGGATCACCAGCACGGGATGGTGATGGCGGCGTCTGTTGACCTTGACGCCATAGCGGCGGCGGCGCCCAACGGCAGCGGCAGGGTATGTGTAATATCCGACGGATACGGCGTCTGCGAAGCGGATTTGAGGGAGCTCTCCGCCTCCCCGGCAAGGCGCGGCACAATGGAGGCGCTGGTACAGGGTGTACTGGCGGGCTTTGAGCGGATGGGCTGCCCGCTGTCGGGGTTTAACGCATATGTCATGTCGGACGTCCTGCCGGGGAGCGGGCTGAGCTCTTCTGCGGCCTTTGAGGTGCTGATAGGCTGCGCGGCAAATCACCTGCTTTTTGACGGGCGCGCCTCGGCGGTGGACATAGCCAAAGCGGGACAGTACGCCGAAAATGTATATTTCGGCAAGCCCTGCGGCCTTATGGACCAGACGGCGTCGGCGGTAGGCGGCGCTGTGGCCATCGACTTTAACGACCCCGAGCGCCCGGTGGTGTCGGAGGTGGATTTCGATTTTATAAAAAGCGGGCACGTCCTGTGCGTAATAGACACCGGGGCCGACCACGCCGGGCTTACGGATGAATACGCGGCCATAACTGAGGAAATGGATTCGGCGGCGGCCTTTTTCGGCCGCTCCGTCCTGCGCGACGTGCCGGAAGATGAATTTATGAAAAACATAGTGAAGCTGCGGGAGGTCTGCGGAGACAGGGCCGTACTACGCGCCATGCACTTTTACGACGACAGCGGCAGGGTGCCTCAGCTCTCTGCTGCGCTGTCCGCCGGGGATTTTGACAGTTTCCTGCAAATTATAGACCAGTCCGGCCGCAGCTCATGGGAGTACCTTCAGAATATCTATCCCTCGGGCGAGGCCCGCCGTCAGCCAATGGCGCTGGCGCTGGCCATGTGCCGGAGGCTCCTGAAAGGCCGGGGCGCCTGCCGCGTCCACGGCGGCGGCTTTGCGGGGACTGTGCAGGCATTCGTGCCGGAGGATATTTTTGACGAATTCAGCCGCGGCATTGAGGAGGTTTTCGGGCCGGGAAGCTGCCGCAGGCTCATGATCCGCCCTGCGGGCGGGATAAAACTGTAAAAGGAGGGCCGGAGCAGTGGCCGATAAATATATCGCCGGGCTTGTGGACTACGCCGTAAGCCGCGGGCTTATAGATGACGGGGACCGCGTTTTCGCCGTAAACCGGATACTTGAACTGCTGAAAAAGGACAGCTTCTCGCCGCCGGAGGGGACGGCGCAAATGGGTCTTGAGGAACTGCTGGAGGGCCTCGCCGATTATGCCGCCGCCACCGGCGCCGCGGGCAATACAGCGGCGGCCAGGTATCTTTTTACCACCGCCGTTATGGGGGCGCTGACCCCCTTCCCCCACGAGGTGCGGGCCAAATTTCAGGAGCTTTACGCCCTGTCGCCCCGTAAGGCCACGGACTGGTTTTACGGCTTTGCCCAGGATACGGACTATATACGCAGGTACAGGATTGAAAAGGACCTGAAATGGAAGACCGCGACGGAATACGGGGACCTGGATATTACCATAAACCTTTCAAAGCCGGAAAAGGACCCCCGGGATATAGCCGCCGCGGCCAAGGCGGCGCACTCCGGATATCCGGAGTGCCAGCTCTGCCCGGAAAACGAGGGATATCCGGGCCGGATAGACCACCCGGCCCGGCAGAATCTCCGGGTGATACCCGTGACCCTCGGCGGGGAGCAGTGGTTTATGCAGTATTCCCCCTATGTCTACTACAACGAGCACTGCATAGCGCTTAATTCCCGCCATGTGCCCATGAAAACGGACCGCTCCACCTTTGTAAAGCTGCTGGATTTTATAGATATCTTCCCCCACTATTTTATCGGCGCCAACGCGGACCTGCCTATCGTCGGCGGCTCCATACTGAGCCATGACCATTTTCAGGGCGGCCGGTACGATTTTGCCATGGCCGGCGCGGAGACGGAGCTGCCTCTGGAATTCCGGGGATATCCGGACGTCCGGGCGGGGATACTCAAATGGCCCATGTCTGCGATACGGATATCCGGCGTAAATCGGGACAGCATAATCTCCCTGGCGGACAGGATACTTGAGGTGTGGCGCGGGTATTCGGATGAGAGCGTATCGATTTTTTCCGGGGCAGACGGGGTCTGCCACAACACGGTGACGCCCATTGCCCGCCGGCGGGGCGGGGAATATGAGCTGGATATCGTCCTGCGGAACAACCTGACCACGCCGGAGCACCCCATGGGGCTGTTCCATCCCCACAGCCGCCTCCACCATATCAAGAAGGAGAATATAGGGCTCATAGAGGTAATGGGCCTGGCGGTGCTGCCCTCCCGGCTGAAGGCAGAGATGGAGGGTCTGAAAGCCGCCATGCTGGAGGGACGGGACATCTCCGGCGACAGTGCGCTGTCAAAGCACGCGGAGTGGGCGGAGGCCCTGGCCGCAAAATACAGCTTTAACAGCGCCAATATAGACGGCATAATCAAAAAAGAGATTGGCCTTATATTCGCCCAGGTGCTCGAGGATGCCGGCGTGTATAAGCGGGACCGGGCCGGGAAAAACGCTTTCCTGCGCTTTATCGAGGCTGTAAATATGTAAGCTTATTGCCGTGTAAATTTAACAGGGACGCCGGCCAAAAGGCCGGCGTCCCTGTTTTTGTGCAAAGGGAATGGGATGCTGAAACGGAGACGCGGCTTAAAAAGCCCCGCTCTTGGAATACGTGTATGGGATTTATATTCTCTCCAGGTCCTCGGCCTTGAAAATAAGCTCCTTTCCTATGCCCAGAGGCACGTCTGCCTTCTCAATGCGCACAGGGACATAACCGCCATAATCCTCATATGCAAGCTGCCAGGGATAGATGGCGGCCAGCACCGTGCCTTCGGCATTATTGAGGGGATACCCGGTGGGCAGGCAGTTTTCAGTCCTGGCTTTAACTCTCACCTTTTCCCCAGGGGCAAAAGAAAGTATTTTCGACATTGATGTACCCTCCTTTTTTACTGTCCGGACGGCAGACGCACCAGTATTTTTGCGGTGTCTGTTATCTGATCCCGGCATATGTTTTTGAGATACGCATCCAAAAGCACACAGCCGCAGCCTGCCTCATCCCTGAACTTCTCTGCAACGGTGCCGTAGGCCACGGAGCAGTCATACAGCGGCGTGCTGCGCAGGTGACGCCAGCTCATTTCCCGTATAAAGCCGTCGTTTCCCGCCCAGTTTGTCGCCAGACGCATCAGTGCGCAGGCGCAGAATTCAGGAATCATGAATGACGCGGGAACGCCGGTAATCCTTCCGGCCTCAGCGTCGTCGGTAAAGTTGAAGCTGTTGTACACCCGCCATGCATTGTTTTCACTGCTGCGCGGCGCCATTTCGGGGTCCACCTCACGCAGGCGGCGCAGGGGATAGCTTTTGAGATTATAGACCGCCCCGCTGTAAAAAATCATATCCAGCGGCGTCATCGGGCCATAAGTGGCTGGAGTTATCTCATCGCCCACCGCCGTGTCCTCCCAGCGGGGAGTATTGTCGGCCCGTACCTCCTCCGCATCCATAATCTCCTGTATACGTGCTTTTTCCTCCTCCGTGTACCAGTGCTTTTTAAAGCTTTGGTTGGGGGTCTCATAGTCACGCTGAACGCGGACATTTGTCAGCCTGCGAATGCTCATAACAGGCTCGCCCTTGCTGTCATAAAAACCGCCGCAGCTATCCGCATATGAATATTCGCGCACACCGTCCCGGCTGCTTTCAAGCTCTGTAAGGCTGTTTTCACCGCAGATGAGCTTATATGTCTCCCCGGCCCGGACGGGCTTATAAAAGCGGTAGTCGGCCCCCGCCCGTGTCTGTATCGCAATTTTCCCTTCCATATCCGGAAGCTGCGGCAGCCTTTGGCTTTTCAGCGCCCCGGCCAGAAACAGAGGCATTACCCTGACCTCGCCGGTATGTGTCGCGGAATATTCAGGGTCGGCATACATGGGGTTCCAGGGGTCTGTAAAATCATGATAGCGTCTTACAAACAGCGGGTTGCAGAAAACAGACGCCGGCTGGGATTTGTTTATATCGATTTTGTTCATTTCCGCACCTCCTGCCTTGTGGGAAGGCTCACCGTAATCCGCCCGGATTCGCTGACATTGCCGCGGCAGAGATTTTCAACCCACGCGTCTATCTCCACTATATGCTCGCCGTTTTCCACGCGCTTATCCAGCACACGCCCTCTGACAACATTGCAGTCGCCTATTTGAGTGAGCTTCATATGCCGCCACTTCATGCGCCGCAGCTCGCCGTCGTCCCCCATCCAGTTTGATACCAGCCGTCCCATCTGATAGCCGGCAGTATTTCCAAACAGGAAGCACCCGGGCACGCCGCCGCCAGCGGCCAGCTCATTGTCGTAAAAATGATACCCCAGCAGAGGCTTATAATAGTTGTTGGCATCGTCGTGAAATACCATATGAGGCGTTACCTCACGCATACGCCGCAGGCAGAAGTTGCCCCGTATTCTGGGCAGCGCTCCGTAAAACGCGGCCATATCCCACAGATTGGTAGGCCCCAGTGAAACCGGCTTTACGCTGTCCCCTATCTGAACATCCTCCCAGTACCTGGGCGTACTCCCGCGGATTTCTTCCCCGTCTATAATGCTCTGGATATATTCCAGCTCCTCTTCCGTATATACATGGGGCTCAAAGGGCAGGCCGGCGGTATCGGCCAGCCTCGGCTCCGGCAGTATGGAGATGTCGTTGAGATGCTGCATACTCATAACCAGTTCATTGTCCTGATTGTAGAAATCCGCATCCACCTCCACAAATTTAAAAATCGGTATGCCCGTTTCCTTCCAGCCCTTCACCTCTGGGGAGCAGGACTCCGCCCTGTCGGTGATGTCCTCCAGTACGGAGGGGCGGTGGAATATACGCAGCGTGTCGCCAAGCCGGATTGGCTTATAAAACTCGTAATTTTCCCCCGCGTACATGCTGAACAGATAGCCTCCCGCCGGATCCATAACAGGCGTGTGTATTGTTTCGGCAAATTCCAGAGGCAGGAGCGGAAATACCAGTGTCCCGCCCCATCTCGTTTTTGCCCCATACTCCCGGTCGTTGTAGATTGGATTCCACGGATCGAGCCAGGAGTTGAATTTGCCTATGCTCTCCTCGTCCACAACCTTTTCCTCCGGCTCCCAGCCCTCCATTTGCCGGCTCTTTTCCATAGTTTCATCTATCATCTGCTGAACATATTTGCTGTATTGCATATGCACCCCTCATTAATACAAGTATTTTTTATCCAGGGCGGCCGCACGGCCCATTGCGGCGAGATATTTGCCCAGGACCCGTCCGTGAGTCATGGCGCTCCCTATGAAATTGCCGCCGCAGGGCGTCGGGTAATACGTGCCGTAGCGCCCTCCCAGGCAGTTTCCCACCGCGTACAGGCCGTCTATTGGGTCCCCGCAGACGGAGAGCACGCAGAAATTATCGTCTGTCATAAGTCCCAGCGGCAGTCCGGACTCCTTTGCATTTTTGCGCTTTAACACCGAGCGGACGCCGTAATACGGCGGGCTGTCCACCGGCAGCAGCACATCCGGGGACTTTCTGAAATCCGTATCCCTCCCGGCATAGCACATGCTGTTGTATCTCCTTACTGATTCCAGCATCTGCGCTTTCGCCGCGCCGCTGTAGCCCAAATAATCCGCCAGCTCCTCAAGAGTATCCGCGCCGTAGTAGATGTGCTTTTCCCGCTCCGAGGTGTTCAAATCCCTGACAAGATACCCCTCTTTTCCCGCGCCGGCCACGTGCCCCATATCCTCAATAAACTGCTCCAGGAACTCGGGCCTTCCAAAATCCGGGTTCCCGTGCTGGAGGCCAACCCGCTTTATCTGTTCCAGATAGTTTGAGTCCGTGACGCAGCACACGGGGCCGTCCGGCTGGCGGTCAATGGCGAACTGTACGGCGTAGGGGATTGACTCATCCATAAACCGCTTCCCATCCCGGTTTAGCGTCAGGAAAGGCACTGTCCCCAACCCGTTTTCCACATGAGTTAGCTGCGGCTTCAGATTGAGCACGGGCTCCGTATAGCCTCCGGCCCACAGCCCCAGCTCCAGGCCCGTGGGCGAAAAATTCCCGCTGCTGAGTACAACTGCGATACTGGCCCGTATCTCCGTGTAACCGCCGCCGGTTTCGCAGATGGCTCCCGTAACTTTTTCCCCGCTCTTTTTCAGGGCCACCGCTTTTGTGCCGAAGAGCCATTTTGCTCCCAGCTCGCGGGAGCGTCGAAGGGCCAGCATCTCGAATTCCGGCAGCCTGGAACGCTCGCCGACCTGATAATCCGAGCCCCGGAACTGGTATTTGAATTCCGGCCCTCCGCGCTCGGTCAGGACCGGCCCCCGGAATATCATTGTGGCGGCCCAGCTCCGATGGCCGCCATAGCGGACGGGATATTGGGGATTCCCCCAGGCCTGCTGGATATTGAACTGGTCATCCTGAAACAGTGTGGAATCCCCGGGGACAAGGCTCATCATATTGTCTATCATTTCTCCGCTGTTTTCCACATACTTGGCTATCAAAACGGGGTTTGCAAGGTAGCCGCTGCACCGGTACAGCTCATCTATGATATCGTCCGTGTCATACGGCCCGAAGCCGTGCTCCAGATGGTATCTGGAATTGAACGCTCCTATCTGCTCCCCCAGCCAGCTCATTTTGTCCTCGGCCCTGCTCTCGACAACAACGACCCTCAATCCGTTCTCCGCCGCGGCCAGGGCGCACTGTGTTCCCGCATGGCCGCCGCCGATTATAACCACATCCGTCTCAAGCCGCCCCGTCACCTGCTCCTCCGCAATATCCGGCGGCTGCCTGACGTCATTTTTATCAAAAAACATTGGCTCTCCCCTCCCCGCGAATCAAAGGTCATTTGCGGCATAGTACGCGCTGTGCACGGCGTTTCGGACATTTGCCGGCTGAATGCAGTCTCCCACCGGTATTACATCCGCCGCGCAGTCAAGCATGGCGAAATATGTTTCGCGGCTGTTTTTCATACCCGCCGCCAGCACGACGGTGTCGGCCTCAATAAAAGCCTCTCCGCCGCCGCTTATTACTGTGACGCCCTTTTCGCAG
Organism: uncultured Oscillospiraceae bacterium; assembly: GCA_964495095.1. Taxonomy (GTDB): domain Bacteria; phylum Bacillota; class Clostridia; order Oscillospirales; family Oscillospiraceae; genus CAZBUH01. Next base: position 9,133 of record CAZBUH010000018.1, read on the forward strand.
ATGCCGCTGCATTTTGCGCCTGTCATAATTTTTACGCCGTCCAGCCTGTTGTCTATGGCCTCCCCTATGGGCCCGTTGGCGTCTTTGTGTATGGCATCGCCCATTTCAATCAACGTGACGCCGCAGCCGAGCCCGCGGAGATACAGCGCCGTCTCACATCCCACCATATTCCCGCCGACTACCGCCGCGCGTTTCCCAATTCGCTCCGGCGAGGCATACGCCTCCGGTGCGGTTATAACATTATCGCCGCTCACTCCCGGGATATCGGGAATCGCAGGCGTGGAGCCACTGGCGACAAGTACGGCGTCGGCAGCCTCAGCACTGACAATTTCGGGCGTTGCTTCCGTATTCAGGCGGACAGTGACGGCCCTTTTTTCCACCTGACGTATAAGGTAATCCCTGTAGCCGCGCAGCAGATATTTATTCGGGTCGTTTTCAGCAATTTTCAGCAGGCCGCCCAAGGCGCCGCTTTTTTCATATAATATTACGTTGTGCCCCCTGTCCGAAGCTGTTACGGCGGCCTCCAGCCCGGCGGGCCCGCCGCCGACTATCACCACTTTTTTGCTCCTGTCCGGCGGCTTTATTGCCGGCAGCCTGTGCTCCCGCCCGGAATTCGGATTTACCGAGCACAGCACCGTGTGGTCTGCGTGCATATTGGAAAGGCAGTTCATGCAGCCAATGCAGGGGACTATATCCCCGGTTTTCCCGTGCCTCGCCTTTTCCGGGAAGAACGGATCGGCTATAAGGCTCCGCCCCATGGCAACAAAGTCCGCAATTCCGTCCGCTATGACCCTTTCCGCCAGCTCCGGCTCTGAGATGGCCCCCACAACGGCGATGGGCACGGTAACGCCGCTGTCCTTAAGCGCTTTTGCATAGGGCAGATTTATACCGCGGGGCATGAAATAGGGCGGTATCGTCCGCTCCTTTGAATCCGGCCCCATGCCGGTGGACAGGTGCAGTATATCAATCTTATTCCCGATGGCCTTTACAAATTGGAGATGCTCTTCATAATCCTCCGGGTGTTTTTCCGGGTCCACGCCGCCCATGCGGTATTCTATGAGGAAGTCCTCGCCCACGGCCTTTCGCACGGCATCTATCAGCATTATAGGAAAGCGCATACGGTTTTCAAGGCACCCTCCGAATTTATCACCGCGCCTGTTTGTGGCGGCGGACAGGAACTGCTCCGGCAGCCAGCCGTGGGCGGCGTGTATTGTGACCATATCAAAGCCCGACCTTTTCATGCGTGCGGCACAGTCGGCGTACTGCTTTATGGTATACAGTATCTTCTCCTCTGTCATCTCCGTGATATGCGCGCCGTCCTCCGCAATATAGCCCGACGGCCCGTAAAATTCCCCTCCGGGGTTTCCCTCCTTATAAAGCCCGCCATAATTGAGCTCAATGGAGACATGTGCCCCGTGGGAACGAATGGCTCTTGCAAACTCCGAGAGGGCGGCGCTCCCTCCCCGCCCCCGCAAATCAAAGTACAGCCCAAAGCCGTCCTCGTCCGGCTCATGGTAGTTTATCTCGGTATGCCCCACCGTCACAGCGGCGGCGCCTCCCGCCGCCTTTTCCGCGAACATGTCTATGGCATAGTCAAATATGTAATTATCGGGCGAAAATACCCACGCGCCTATGGGCGCGGACAATATCCTGTTTTTAAAGAGCTTATTCCGTATAATCACAGGCGAAAAAAGATTAGGATAGCTTCGATTCATTTCGGACCTCAATTCTCTTTTATTGCGATAAGAGGCGCCGGTCAGGACGCCTCTTATCTGCCTATTTAGCTATTGTTTTTAAAATCCAGACCGGCTCATGCGACGCCGTAGAAACGGTCCAGGGCGTTCTGTTCCAATTCAATGCAGCGGTCTATGTTGAGTTCCTTTATCTGGTCTACAAATTTATCCCAATCCGCCATATCCTTATCGCCGACAACAAACGCGCCAACATTTTCCGAAACATATGTTGAGATATCATCAAATATATTGCTCCATTCCGACGACTCGTCGGGGGTCATGGTAGCTCCGCTTGGCATATTGTAATCAGCGTCATTGTTATAGCTCCACGCCGTCAGGCAGGTCTGCTGCATTTCAGTGTAGGTAGTCAGCCTCGGATATGTGGAGTCGAGTCCCCAGCAGTCGCCGCCAAGGTACATGACTACGCCGGCCTCGGAGAAGCCTCCGAACTCTTCGCGCTCGTAGATATTGGCCTTATTGAGCACAGGCTCGCCGTCTATATAATCAAAGCTTTCGCCCTCAATGCCGTAGCGCTTGAAGAAGGAGCCCTCGTCGGAGTACAGGTAGTTCGCCCACTGTATAAGAAGCTCGGGATTGGAGCAGGTAGTGGTCAGATACAGCCCCTGGCCGGAAGGCACGTAGTCCGGCTTAAATGCGAAATGTGTCTGCTGTCCGTCCGTTTTAACGGGGTTGTAGAGACCGCCCCATACGCCGCCATCGGTGTTCATTTCAAACATCGGCAGCATATCCACCATGCCGTTCAGCACGCCGGTCCGCCCGTTGGACAGCAGCGCCATATCGGGCAGCATCGGCTCGGTATAAGCCATAAAGTCTGAATAGATAAGTCCCTCGGCGTACCAGTCATGGAGCATCTGGATATACTCGCGGTAGCCCTCCTCAATGGGGGAGTACTTTACAACGCCGTCTACCTGGAAGAACAGGAACAGACCTTCGGTTGGGCCATAGAAGGAATCCACATCATAACCGGCACTTAACATTCCTCCCACGTTGCAGACATCGCTGTTAATCCAGAGCGCCGCATCCGCGCCAAGCTCGGTTTTGAACGCGGTAAGGGCGTCGTGCAGCTGGGTATATGTCTTCGGAACCTCCATGTTGACCTGCTCAAGCCAGTCATAACGTATGGTAAGTCCAAGCGAAGGCAGCTTGTCATAATCCCAGCACTGGTACATGGCCAGCATTTCCCCTGTGCTTTTGTATGTATTCAATTTATAGGTATCATCGTTCTGGACAAGATTGTAATAATCCGGTGCATACTCCTCAAGGTAAGGCGCGAGATCCATAATTATTTCGTCACCATAAGCCGCCGAATCGCCGCCGGTGTAGAGAGATCCCACGTCAACAAGCGCGTCATAGCTTTCCCATTCTCCGCTTCCGACAAGTAACATAAATGCTTCATTCGAGTTGCCAGTCCCGTTCCACTCATACCAGTTTATATGGACGTTGGTGCGGTTTTCAAGCTCCTGCCACCACAGGGAGTCGTTGAATCCGTCATAGTAGGAGAAGCAGCGGAAGTTCTTTGTCCAGATATCAAATTCTGCCGTTTCTTCCACTAAAGGGAGGGTAACGCCGGTGGGCGCTTCAGGCTCATCTGTATCCGCCGTGGCGCCAGGGTCATCAGGAGCTTCAGTGACCGCCGGAGCTTCAGTCTTTTCAGGCTCATCCGTAACAGCGGGGCTCGTAGTCCCGCAGGCCGCAAGTGACAATAAGAATGCGCAAATCAGTAAAAACGCCAGTACCTTTTTCATTTATGTACTCCTTTCTTGATCTGAAAACTTACATACGTTCTGAAAAACGCCGTCTATATTATTTACCACCTCCAATCAAAGTGGATTTATCTTCCTCTCACATCTTCTCAACTGTCCAGCGTACAGGCCAGGCTATGGAGCTTACCCTGATAGAGTCTGAGACAAAACCCCATATATCGACCTCGTCTCCGGGAGCGAACACGGAGCAATCCACATGGAGCTCTGGGCGGAAATGCCCCGGCCACGGCGAATTTTCCTTCATGCGCTCAGATGCGGATTTGCCGCCGCCCAGCACAAACACCTGGCCTATGCCGTCAAAGCCCTCGAAAAGCAGCGTCAGCTTTCCGCCGGAAGCGTCGATGTCGGGCACGACGGTTTTTGTGTGATATACCGACCATAGGACATCGCTTTCCGAATACCCGGCACCTGTAATCATTCCGAAAGGCGTCAGCTCCGGCTTCAGCCCGCTGAACGCGCCGGACATGCCGAGCAGATTGACTTTCTCCCATTTGTACGGGTCAGCTTCCTCCATGATTTTCTTAAAATCAGTTATATTGTCATATACCGGCGACAGCGTCCAGTTTGTCACAAAATAGCTGTTGGTCACGGGCACCGACGGCGCGGCCCCCGTGTCCGCCCGGTAAATGGCCAGCTCGCACGGCTCAAGGCCGTCGCTTTCACAGCGGATGACCAGCTTCCCGTCAACGGCAAGGGATCGCCAGAAGGTCTGGCATCGCCCGTTAAGGATGTCTATCTCAGGCGGCATCCAGCCGCCCGGGTTTCCCTGCTCCTTTACGTGTCTCCCGCCGGTGGTCCCGCCGCTGACATACTCCCCGGCGCCATTGCAGGCAAAGCGGAATACAGGCCCTGTCAGTCGGTCGCAGATGCGGCCCTTTTCGTCAACCGCATAGGCGTTTACAATAGCCAGGTCCCTGCCGTCAGCTTTAAGGGGGCTGCGGTTTATGAGCTCCAGACGTATGGAGACTGGCTTTCCGGGCATCTCGTACACAGCGCTTGCCCAGGGCTTCCCGTCCTTTGTAATCTCGGCATACAGATCCCCGGCCTCTATATCGGCCTCAAAAACCGGCTGTTCAAAAATATTGCTGCTGCTCTCCCCAATCAGCACACCGTTCTGCATAAGACGGACATGGTCCCCGTTATTGCAGACCACGATATCGCGCTTTGCCGGCTCCGTATCGGGCATCTCAAATTCGCCGCCGTACCGGATGGAAATGAAGCCGTATGGATCGTCGGGCTTCAGTCCGGCCCTTGTGAGATGCCAGCCCTCATTGCGCCATCCCGACATGGAGAGTATGGGGTCTATCACATACGCGCCGACGCAGTATTCCCTTGTGATATGGTCCCATGCGGCGCAGGTGCCGTTGGCCCCCACGAAAGTAAACAGCGTCCCCTTCCGCGCCGTAAATCCGCCTGACTCGGAGCCGTAGATGGGCTTGCCGGGATTGCAGGCGTGAGTCGCCTCGTAATTTACTGACTGGTGATTGACGCCAAGCAGGTCGTGGTACTCATGGGCGCCCGGCGTCCGCTGGCCGAAGGAGCTGGCGCCGCTGACAGGGCGGGTGGGGTCGATATTCCGGATTGCCGCCTTCAGCTTGCGGAATATATTTTTGCCCTCCTCCTTGGTTATCAGGTCCTCCTCGTTGTACACCGACCAGAACAGCACAGACGGGGAATTCCGGTCACGCTTTACCATGCGCAGCAGTTGGTCTATCGCCTCCTGAGAGGCATGGAAAATGCGGTTTTCGTCCATAATTAGCTGGCCAGTTCGGTCCGCCCAGTAAGTGGTTGCGGGATGGTGGGCCTGGTGCATTGTGCGGAATCCGTTGGAGCCGCACTCCTTAAGGGCCTTAAGCTTATATTCCACCACCGAATCGCTGACGGCGGCGCCGAGGCCCACCCACGCGTCCTGGCTCATAAAGCCGAAGAGCTTTGTGTGCTTTCCGTTTATGTACATGCCCTTTTCCGAATCAAACGTCACATGGCGGAAGCCGAAATCGGTGCTGTATTCGTCCACGGTCCGGCCGTCCCGCCGGATATATGTCTTTAACGTCCATATCCGGCAGTCGTCGGGGGACCACAGCTCAGGATTGCTCACTACCGTATGCTGGATTACCTTCGTCACCTGCTGGGGCCTGAAAACAAGCTCGCTTTCCAGCGTATATTCCTCGGTTCCGTTTGGAGATACGAGCACGGAGGTCACAGTTCCCGTATGCTCCCCGTAAAAATTGCTGTACACCTCGGTCTCCACGTCCACATCCCATATGCCGTCGCCGCGGAGGCTGCTTTTTACAAAGGTCCCCCAGGTATCCACCGAGAGATTATCTGTAATTATCAGATGTACGTCGCGGTATATCCCGCCGGGCTCATAATACCAGGCCTCATATTCGTGGCAGTCGCAGTGTACCGACACGACGTTCTGATCGTCCCCGAAGTGTGCGACCGGGGTGATATCTATGACGAAGGGCACCGCGCCCGTGTCGCTGTGGAACATCTGCATGGAATTTACATAGACGTCGGACTTGACTCCCACGCCGTCGAACATAAGCAGTATCCGCTTATCCCTGTCAGAGGGCTCAAGCCTGAAATGCCGTCTGTACCAGGCGCTGCCTCTGTCCTTGGGATGTATCTGCTCCACCGGCGGATATTCCGTCTCTTCCATCGACACAAAGTCGTGGGGCAGCCTTATTTTCTCCCATTGCTTATCGTGATACTCCCGGCGGGCCGGACCGCGTCCATTTTCCGCGCGGGAGGAACGATAGACCTGATCCGGGACTCCGAATTTGGGCCACTCCATATCGGGCTCCCCAAAATAAAACAGCCATCCGTCATTCATAAACAGGTTTTTCCGCATATACACGCCTCCCTGTGGCTTTAAATTTCCTGAGTTTCCCGTCAAAATCCCCCGGCAAAAGGATTTGACTCTGTATTAAGCGTTATCTCGTCTATCTCCCTGAGCTCGGCCTCTGAGAAATCCAGGTTTTCAAGCGCGGCGACATTTTCCACAAGCTGCTCCGGACGGCTTGCGCCGATGAGCGCGGAGGTCACCACCTCGTCCCGCAGTACCCAGGCCAGAGCAAGCTGCGCCAGCGTCTGTCCTCTTTTCCCGGCGATTTCGGCCAGGGCGGATATCTGCTTTACCGTCTCCGGCGTCAGGGATTCGGCCCGCAGGAATCTGGGGTCTCTGGCAATGCGCGAGTCGGAGGGTATACCGTTGGCGTATTTGCCGCTGAGCAGTCCCTGGGCCAGAGGCTTAAATACAATGGAGCCCACGCCTTTTTCTCTGAGGACGTCCGTAAGCCCGTTTTCAATCCAGCGGTCCAGCAGGGAGTAGTTGGGCTGCTGTATCAGGCAGTGCACCCCCATGGCTTCAAGCATCTCAAACGCCTGCCTGGCTCTGTCCGGGTAGTAATTTGAAATACCGACGTACAGCGCCTTGCCCTGGCGGACCATATCGGCCAGAGCGCCCATAGTCTCCTCCAGCGGCGTATCAGTATCGGCTATATGGTGATAAAAAATATCCACATAGTCCAGGTGCATACGCTTCAGGCTCTGGTCAAGGCTTGCCATCAGGTATTTCCGGCTGCCCTTATCCCCGTATGGCCCGGGCCACATATCGTAGCCGGCCTTGCTGGAAATTATCAGCTCATCACGATAAGGCTTAAAATCCTTTTCGTATATATATCCGAAGTTTGTCTCCGCCGCGCCGTATGGCGGGCCGTAATTATTGGCCAGGTCAAAATGGGTTATGCCCATATCAAACGCGCTTCTCAATAGGGCGCGCTGGTTTTCCATAGGCGTTATATCACCGAAATTGTGCCACAGCCCCAATGAGATCATCGGTAGCATTATCCCGCTTTTTCCGCAGCGCCTGTATTTCATACCGCCGCTGTAGCGTGTTTCAGAAGCAATGTACAATATTTTCCCCTCCCAGGAACGCCATGCAGTCAGTTATCGCCCGGCTTATGGGCTATTTGGCTGGTGATATACTCCATTGACACATGGCTGCATTTATACTGATACGGCGTCATGCCGAACACCTTTTTGAACGCCCTTGAAAAATTCTGCGGGCTTTTATAGCCCACCTTCCGGCTGACCTCGGATACGTGTATATCCATGCAGTCAAAAAGGTTTCTCGCCTGGAGCATCCGGGCCTCCAGAAGTATTTCCGAAAAATTTTTCCCGGTCAGCCTCTTGACATACCGGCTGAAATACTGCGGGTTCATTCCGAAGTGCTCCGCCGTTGATTGCAGCGTCGCTACCCGGCCGTTTGAATATATATACTCAAATATTATCGTAGCCCTGTCGGCCGTGGACGCCACCATATTGACGTGGTCCTCATATTTATCGAGTTCCCTGACCACCTGCCGGAATGCCGTCAGAAGCTCATCCAGCTCCATATGCTCGGATTTTAAAAGGACGCCCCTGACCCTGTATTTGAGGGCCAGCCTGTAAAGCTCAACGGTTTCGGTCTCGCTCATAAGCACGACCATAGTCCTTCTTCCGCTGTCATATATTTTTTTCGCAAATTTGAGGCTGTCGAAGTGGCTGAATTCGACATCGCACAATACTATGTCAATACGGTTTTCATCTACCAGCTCCTCAAGCCTGCTCCCGGACATAGTAGTACCGAACACTTCAATGCCTATCGTGCTCCAGGGAAAGAAATTTGCCAGCCTGCTCAGCTCGGTCTGGTTTTTTCCCGCTATTATCATCCTGTACATCGGGTTCTCCTTTATCCAGGATACATTTAATCACGCTCTGCCTGCCGGGGCTCACATCAGCTCAAGATCGTCCGCCCTGAAGAGATATGAATCTCCCAGTCCCAACGGCGTATCGCTTTTTTCTATTTTCACAGGCACATATCCGTCAATATCAAGGAACACCAGCTGCCACGGATAAAACGCCGCCATTACGGTCCCCTCGGCTCCGGCAAGCGGATACCCTGTCGGGAATTTTCTGTCCTCGCGGTCTTTGATTCTCACTTTGTCCCCGGGATTGAATTTTTTGTTTTCGTTCATATTCTCACTCCTGTTCCGCTCTTACCGGCAGCTTTACCAACGCGCTTCCCGCCTCGGAAATGATACCGCGGCACATATTTTCCATCCAGAACTCGATTTCCACCAGTGGCTCGCCGTCAACGACTTTCTTGTCAACGACCCTGCCGTAGGATACAGGGCAGTCGCCGGTGGGCGTCATGTGCAGGTGGCGCCATTTAAAGGACCTTATCCATCCGTCATCGCCCATCCAGTTGGTCACCAATCTCATAAGGCAGTTGCGGGCAAAATTCCCGAAATGGAAGGGGCCGGGCATGGCTCCCATCTTGGCAAGGTCGCTGTCGTAGAGGTGCATACCTATCGGGTGCTTATAGCTGTTTGTCACCGGGTCCCGCATATCGGGCGTGCGGGGATTGAATTCCCGCTCATAGCGTAGCGGCGTGTGGGGCGTCTCATTTTTCATCGAGCAGGATGCAAAATGACATATCATGTCATAAATCGTCGTCGGGCCGAGAGTTGCGGGAGCCAGCTCATCTCCCACCTTCACATCCTCATAATATCTTGGATTGGCCCCGCGGAGCTCCTCGCCCTTCATTATGCCCTGAATGAAGTCCAGCTCCTCCTCGGTATACACGTGCTTTTCAAAGGGCAGATTTTCAGCTATTTTCACATTGTCCAGCGCAGTCTCATAAATTGTGATATCGTTGAGATGCTGGAAGTTTGCCACAAGCTCGTCGTTTGAATCGTAAACCTGAATTATCTGTTCAGCCCATGAGAATATGGGCGCGTCCTTCGGCCAGGATATATACTCCTGGGGGATATCCTTTACCTTATCGGATATGTCGATAAGCTGTGAGGGCTTATGGAAAACCTTATAGACCTCTCCGGGATATACGGGCTTGAAAAGCTCAAAATTTTCGCCTGCGTACATTCCAAAGGAAAAGCCCCCGCGCTCATCCAGGCTGGGGATATGCACGCTGTCGCACATCCACTCAAAAAAGCTCGGGAACGCTATCAGCCTGCCCCAGCGGGTCTTTTTCGCGTATTCCTCGTCATTATAGAGCGGGTCCCACGGATCCGCGAAATGGTTGAAATCCATTATGCGGACCGGCTCCGCCACCTGCGGCGCCTCAAACCCGTTCATTGCCTCTATCTTTTCCTGGGTCTCGGCTATCATTTTCTTAAGGTATTCATTGTATTGCGCCATTTCCTGACCTCCTGCAATCATATTTTCCCGTGAAATAAAATATCCGATTTAAATCACACCACTACATACTGATTTTCAATAGCGTTGGAGCGCTCCGCGCAGTCCTTACCGACTACCCAGGAGCTACCGCAGCGCACAAATCTCGACCGGTCCACCTTTGCCCCTCCGATGGGCCCCACATGGGGATGTGTCATAAGCTGCTGGCCCGCTTTAAGCGGCCAGTTTTCGCTCTCGAAAATATTCGGCACCCTGATGGACCTGTCGGACTTCGAGGGGTCCTCCCATGTGGCGTATCCGCAGCTATGGAGATAATTGCAGTCGTCGGTATAGTACCCGCTGTCACGGATAAACTGATTTACCGCCTCCGCCACCTCCCGAACTGTGGCGCCCTCGCGCAGCAGGCTGCCGACCATCAGGTTTGCCTTGTCGGCGGTCTCAAAGCGGATTTTGAAATCCTCCGCCGGCTCACCGAAGCAGTAGTACCGGTCCGTCATGCTGTTGTAGCCGCCCCAACTGTCCGATTCAATAAGCATCCCCACGATATCGCCGTCCTTATAGCGGGGGCCAGGGTAGGGGGCGCGCTCCGGCTGGAGCCTGTCGCCGTGGGAGTCGAAATTTTCGTTTATGAACATCATTACCTCGGCGCTGCAGCCGTTTTTCAGCCCCACATATATGGTGTCGGCCATAACGTCCACATAGCTACGCCCGCTTTTCAGTATTGTCGGCAGGCTCTCATGCACCCGCTGGCACATCATGGCCGCCTCCCGGGTGAGACTGATATCCAGCTCGCTTCTGGTGGCCTTGGCCCTGTCAACGTCCCGGGTTATATCTACAAGCTCCGCATTGGGCGCCGCGGACAGTATTTCGGCGCGTATCCCCACGGTCAAGTCCTCAGGCTTATATATGCCTATCCTGCCGCCCTTTACAAGGCGCTTCATATGCTCCCTGGAAAGAGTGTTTACATAATCCACTCTGCCGTAAAAGCCCTTCGGCAGCTGGCCGCAGCCCGGCTGTGCAAATCGGTTGAAGGTGCCGTCCTCATTTGCGCTTCCGCCGAAAACGGCCGCCGGCGTGCCCTCCAGAGGAAACACTATGTACTCTATGCGCTTTGAGCCCGCTACCCACTGGTGTATTCCCCGCATCTCTCCCGGTCGGTAGCTTATCAGCACCGCGGTCTCCACTCCGTGCCGGCGCATCACGTCCCGCAGAAGCCCCCAGCGCCTGTCTATCTCCTCCTGAGTGACTGCAATCACGCTGTCATATCTGTTCTCCATTATAAATGGAGAAAAATCAAACCTTTTGCATTTTTCCATTTTTCATCCTCCATTTAATCAGCAATGAAGCTCAATAAGCCCGCGGCTCATGCCTGTCACACGTTTTCCGCCATTGGCTGTCACAATGTAGAGATCGTCGCAGAACAGCCGCATATCGTCCTTGTCTTTATATATCTCGGGCTGTACCGCAAAAAGCATCCCCTCTTTCAGCTCCGTGTCCGTACCGCGATATGTGTTGGGGGCGTTGAAGCAGTAATAGCCCACCGCGTGTATCCACGGGCCCGTCTGCTTTCCATAGCCCTTGCCGGCCAGGTATTCGTTGAGCTCGCTGCTGACAGCGGATATGCTCGTTCCGGGGACGAGGCGCCTGGCGGCAAAATCCTGGGCGTCTACGGCGTCGGCATATCTCTGTTTAGTCTGTTCCGTGGCCTTGCCTATGGTAAAGCATCTTCCCAGCGCCCCGTAAAAGCCGTTGCAGCCCACAAACTGCAGTCTTAGCGTCACAACGTCGCCGTCCCGCAGCTCCCGCCCGGGGAAGAGCAAATCCTCATTGGGCAGCGGCGCATCCTGCGGATTTGACACAAGCTCAATATGGCTCCCGTCCCAGACATTGAATCCGTATACCCCGTGGCGGAGGCCCTGCCAGCGTATCTCATTGTTGACATCCCGCTCCAGACGTCCCGGCTGAAGCATGGCCGGCACCGCGCTCATGACAGTCTCATGCTCGTCCACCACATATGCCATGGCCTCCAGCTCAAGCCCGCTCTTTACCGCCGTAAGGGCGTTGAATTCGTCGGTGATATCCACCAATTCAACATCCGGCAGATGGCGCTTCAGGTAGTCATATACGCTCACCAGCATTTTGTCGGGATATGTGACGCCTATACGGCGGTTCCCGCCCATGAACAGCTCTAGATCGCCGTATGATATCCCGCCGACGGCCTCATTGAACATTACAAAGCCCTCCCTGTCGTCGGAGCCGGTAACCGCGCCGTCCTCTATAAGCGTATATCCCTGGATATTCAGGTATTTCCCCTCAGCGGGGAAAATTACAAATCCGGACTGCACACCCACAAGATTGGGGTCATCGGTTATCCACAGCTCGTTAAAGTCCGGGGATTTCTCTATCAGCGCCACCGGGATGTCAAGCTTCTTCAGCAGACCGCGGAGCGCCTCGTGGCGGCGTTCCCGCTCCCCCGGCATGGGATACAGCATACATCTCGATTCAGAATCGACCATAATCTTTGAATAGTCCATATATCCACCTCGTATATACATAATTCACACTAATTTTATTGCTGTGTCGGTAAATATTCAGCTAAATAGCCATAAAATATATGTGATTAAATTTAGCATAGCATGCCGGTATCTATTTGGGAATATATGATAATTGACTATTTTGCTCATTATTTTACCCAATGGAAGATGTACAACCTCAGCATATATTTCTTTATGCCTGTGCTGTCTGTATATTCCATGTTTTATTGAAGGCATGAAAAATCTGCGGCCCCGTTTTCGGGGCCGCAGAGCTTTTTAAATTTATCTGCACCCGGCGCGGTATTGCGCCGGCGGGCAGCCATACATATCCTCAAAGCGGCGGTAGAAAAAAGCCGTGTTCTCATACCCTACCGCCAGGGCAATATCCGCCACGCTTAGCTCTGTATCCTTAAGCAGGGCGGCGGCGCGGTTAAACCGGGCCGTGTGCAGCAGTTCAGTAAAGGTACAGCCGGTGTGCCGGCGTATCAGCCGCGACAGGGCGGGAGGCGTCAAATCATATTCTGCCGCTAGCTCCGCAAGGCTGCATCTGACGTCGGACTCGATGCGGGAAAGGGCGGAAAGCACCGTGGCCCGCTCCCTGTCCCTCCGGTCGTGGATGACGATATCCTCCGACCGCCCGGAGAGATGCCGGAGCAGGAGCTCCAGCGTGGCTCGCTGAAGCTCCTGACGCTGGACCGGCGCGCCCTCAAGCTCCAGAAGCACAAGGTTTTCAAGCAGGTTTTCCAGTATCGTGCTCCCGGCCACATCGTATATGAGATATGTCCCCGTCCCGGCGTCGCGGCCGAGATTGTTTTTCAGAAAGACCGACAGCGCGTTGCTGCTTCCAAGGCTCATGGCGGCATTGTCAAAGAAAGCCGGGACAAGGATGAAATTCACCGCCACATCCTCCCGGGCCGCGGCTAGTATCTCATGCTCCGTGCCCCTGCCCAGCAGGAGCAGCTTTCCGGCTGTGAGCCGCAGTTTATCCCGCCTGCCGATAATATGGGTAGTTGAGCCGCTCACCTGATACACCATCTCCACATAGCTGTGGCTGTGCTGCGGAAAATCCACGAACCGCGTATGGGTCGTTATCCCGAAAAGATGGCCCGACGGCAGTATTTTTTCCGGCTCAAACACCGAACCGCCTGTGTAATTATACCGCCGCATATTTATATTTCCGCCGTGCAGTATCGCCTGCTCCTCCTCGGAGATTTCAGACAGCCTGCGCAGTATGTCCTCCCTCACAGCTTGTCTCCCCTTTGCATTCCGCCGTGTGCGCCGCCGATTTCAGAAGGCTCCCGCCGTATCTGCGGCGGCTCCTCTGAAATTATATTATTCCCGCCCGGGCGCTACGTCAAGGGAAAGTGCAAAATCGGATATATCCGGCGAATTTTACGTTATTGTTTTTACGGCGGGAAAATATAAAATTAAAATATATGCTGTTTAAAAGGAGCCGGGCAAATTGAAATATTATGCTGCTGTGGATATCGGCGCCTCTTCCGGCCGTGTTATCGCAGGCTGGCAGGAAGACGGCGTAATAAAAACCCGCGAGGTATACCGCTTCCCAAACGGCGCGGATATGAGGGGCGGTCATCTGGTATGGGACCTGGACAGACTGCTTTCATCCGTAAAGGCCGGGATAGCCGCGGCAAAGGTTGAATTTTCGGATATAGAAAGCCTTTCCGTTGACACTTGGGGCGTGGATTACGTGCTTATGAGGGACGGGGAGGAAATACCGCCCTGCTTTGCATACAGGGACGGCCGCACGGCGTCCGCCGTCCGTAGGGTGCATGGGCTAGTGCCTTTTCCGGACCTGTACCGCAGGACGGGAATCCAGTTTCAGCCCTTTAACACGGTTTACCAGCTCTTTGCCGACAAAATTGCCGGCCGGCTGGACGGCGCCACGGATTTTCTGATGCTGCCCTGCTGGATTATGTATAAGCTCTGCGGCGTAAAGGCCCACGAGTATACAAACGCCACTACCGGCGGGCTGGTCAGCGCGGAGACCGGCGAATATGATATGTCTATTACAGATAAATTGGGGCTTCCCCGCCGCCTTTTCCCAGCGCTGCGGCGGCCCGGCGCTGTGCTCGGCGAATACCAGGGGATAAAGGTGGTGCTCTGCGCCACCCACGACACCGCTAGCGCCGTGGAGGGCATCCCAATGGAGGAAAACGCGCCGTATATCTCCTCGGGCACATGGAGCCTCCTCGGCGTCAAAACCGAAAAGCCCATCACCACCACCGCCAGCCAGTTGGCCAACTGGTCAAACGAGGGCGGCGTGGGCTATAACCGGTATCAGAAAAATATTATGGGCATGTGGCTGGTAAACGGACTTCAAAAAGAGCTCTGTCCGGATATCCCGTTTTCAGAGCTTGTGAGGCTGGCGGAGGAGAGCGCATTCGACGGCATTGTGGACGCCAACGCGCCGTCGCTCATGTCTCCGAAAAGCATGAAAGCCGAATTTGACGCCCTGCTCCATCAGACGCTGGAGTCACCTGGGGACTATTTCCGCTGCGCCTGCCGCTCCCTGGCCTACAGCTACATGACCGCCATACAGGAGCTGCAGCACAACACCGGACGCAGCTTCGACACCGTCTATATCGTGGGCGGAGGCGCGAAAAACGGTTTCCTCAACCGCCTTACAGCGGAGGCCTGCGGCAGGAGGATTATCGCGCTGCCAATAGAGGCGACGGCGTTGGGCAATCTGAAAGTACAGATGTCGCTGGATGACCCCGCATTAGGTAAGGGGATGACAGTATCAAAAATTTAACAGGAGGAAATACCATGAGCTATCAGGAGGCAAAAAGAATCTACTCCGCTTTCGGCGTTGACACCGACGGGGCTATCGAAAAGCTTCGGCGCGTCCCCGTCTCCCTCCATTGCTGGCAGGGGGACGACGTCCGGGGCTTCGACACAGACCCATCCAGGCCCCTCACCGGCGGCATCCAGACCACCGGCAATTACCCGGGCAGGGCCCGCACCCCGGAGGAGCTGATGTCCGATCTGGACGTTGTCCTGGCTCTGTGCCCCGGCACAAAAAAGCTCAATCTTCACGCCAGCTATGCAATTTTCGAGGATGGCCAGTGGGTTGACCGGGACAGGCTGGAGCCGAAACACTTCAAAAAATGGGTGGATTTCTGCAAAACCCGTGGTCTCGGCGCCGACTTCAATCCCACTTTCTTTTCACACCCCAGGTGCGACCCGCTGACCCTCTCCTCTCCCGACGCAGAGACAAGGGGCTTCTGGATTGCCCACGGGAAAGCCTGTATCCGCATAAGCAGGTATTTTGCGGAGGAACTGGGGCAGCCCTGCGTCATGAATATCTGGACCGGGGATGGCTTCAAGGATATCCCAGGAGACAGGATGGGCCCCCGGGAACGGTACAGGAAATCCCTTGACGAAATCCTGTCCGAGCCGTATGACTTCAGGCTGGTAAAGCCCTGTATTGAGTCAAAGGTGTTCGGCATAGGCGTGGAGGCGTACACTGCCGGCTCCGCCGAATTTGCCCTGAGCTACGCCGCGTTCAACAGGGATAAGTGCATCCCCCTTATGGACAACGGGCACTACCACCCCACCGAGCTGGTGTCCGATAAGATATCCGCCCTGCTTACATTTTTCCCGGAGATTGCCCTCCATGTCACCCGCCCTGTCCGCTGGGACTCGGACCATGTGGTGCTGCTGGACGACGAGACTATGGAAATATGCAGAGAAATAGTCCGCTGCGGCGGCCTTGACGGCAGGGTAAATATCGCGCTGGATTATTTTGACGCCTCAATCAACCGGATATCCGCCTGGGTGGTTGGCTTCCGCAACATACAGAAGGCCCTGCTATCCGCCCTGCTGCAGCCCGGCGATGAGATGAAAAGGCTCCAGGATAGCGGGGATTTCACCCGGCTTATGGTGACGCGCGAGGAGCTTAAGATTGCCCCCGTAGGCGAGGTCTGGGCGGAATACTGCCGTCGGTGCGGCGTCCCGGGAGACGGTGAGTGGTTTGACGGCGTGCTGAAATATGAGACAGAGGTGCTCAGTAAGCGAGGTTAAGGAATATGAAAGACATTTTGACTGCACCGTATATGGTGGAGATGATACGCACCGCGGCAAATATGTATAACCACGGCTGGGATGAGCGCAACGGCGGAAATATCAGCCTTATGCTCAGCCCGGAGGAGCTGTCGGAGTATCTGGAGCCCGGCTCCGTGATACGCGAAATACCTACCGGCTTTGACGCCCCCGGCCTTGATGGAAAATATTTTCTGGTCACCGGCACCGGGAAGTATTTTAAAAACGTACAGTACGATCCCGCGCGCAATCTGGGGATTATCCGCATTGCCGGCGGGGGCCGCACCGCCCATCTCCTGTGGGGCTATTCAGACGGGGGAAAATTCACTTCAGAGCTTCCCGCTCACCTTATGAGCCACTCCGCGCGGCTGGCCGCCCATCCGGACAGCCGGGTGGTCATGCACTGCCACCCTGCCAATCTGCTGGCCATGACCTACGTCCACGAGCTGGACAGCCGGGCCTTTACCCGTACGCTGTGGCAGATGTGCACCGAGTGCATTGTGGTTTTCCCCGACGGTGTAAATGTGCTGCCGTGGATGCTCTGCGGCACCAATGAAATAGGCGAGGCCACTGCGGAGCAGATGCGCTCCGCACGGCTGGTGGTCTGGGCGCAGCACGGCATATACGGCGCCGGAACCGATTTGGACGAGGCTTTCGGGCTTATCGAGACGGCGGAAAAGGCGGCTGAGATATATATGAAAATCGCCCATCTGCCGCTGAAAAACACCATAACAGACGATGAACTGCGTCAGCTCGCGGCCCATTTCAATGTAACGCCCCGGGCCGGGTTCCTGTCATAAGCGCCGGAGGAAAGGAGCGGTTATATGTACAAGGGCTTTAAAATGAAATTATACCCCGGTATGGCGGAGGAATATAAGCGCCGCCACGACGCGCTTTGGGATGAAATGAAGGATATGATCCATGAATACGGCGGACGCGGCTATTCAATATTTCTGGATGCGGAGACAAATGTGCTCTACGGCTGCCTGGAAATAGAGGATGAGGAACGCTGGGCCCTGTCGGCCGGAACGGAAATAAACCGCAAATGGTGGGACTATATGGC
>CAZBUH010000019.1:0-25302 GCA_964495095.1 uncultured Oscillospiraceae bacterium
CATGCGAATTATTCGTCTGCGAATTATTTTCTCCCGAAATTTCCCTCTTGACTTCTGTTTCAGCCTGTGATACAGTGGCGTCAGGAGAAGTCCCGGCGCTTACTACACTATCGAGGTCACCCGAAAGGGCAGAAGTTGTGTCTGATGTAAGCGTCGGGGCTTCTTCTGCGCTATATATCGTATTGCCGTTTTCGTCTACGACCTCATGCAGATAATACTTGTTGCTCTGAGTGTCTCTGGCAACTATCACCCCAAGATACACAGCAGTGCCCTTATAGCTCACCGGAGCCATAAAGGTGTATGTGTCGTAATTGCGCCCCTTCCAATTCTTCTGATAGTCTATCTGCTCCCCGTCCCGAATAACAGCCGGGACAGCCGCAAACGTTTCAATTTTCGCGTTGCCCGCTCCGTGGCCTATCATGCTGCCCTTGAGCTTTTTCGTCGTAAACAGAACATCGCCAAAGCCCGGCCTGTTCACCTTATTGCCGATAGAATTAATAAATGCCGTGAGCCTTTCGACTATAGTGCCGTTTTTCGGCATCTCGTTCCCCGTGACATTCGCCACGGCTTTTTTAGTACTCAACTGCGGTATGGCATCCCTTATCCGCTGTACCAGCGTGCCATTCGCCGTCTCCGTCCCGGAGGCGGCTTTTTCCGTGTCGTTCGCCTCCGCCTCCAGATACTCCATGTACTCCTTAAGTGCCGTGGTGATCTCCGCCTCGTAGCGCTCCGCGTCCTATCAACTGGCGTTCCCCAAAACAGGTTTCAGACTTCTTCTCTTCTTTGTAACACATCATTGACAAACCCGCAAAAAAGTCAGCCGCGGTATTTGACGAAAAGCGCGTTGGGAAGTATACTTAAAATATGAAATACAAAATGGCCCGGCGGCTTTTGGAGGCTGCGGCCGTGAAAGCGGAGACGCGCTTTTGGAGGTGCTTTTATGGACGAAAACAACATGTTTTTCTCCATTGATATGGACCCGTATAATTTTGTGATGAAGCTTTTCTGCAACAGGTGGAAGCCATATATAATCCACGCCATAAGATTCGACGGCAGCACCCGCTTCAGCAAATTCACAAAGCAGCTTCCCATAACCGAAAAGGTGCTGGCCTCAAACTTAAAGGAGCTTGAGGACGATGGGATCATATATAAAAAGGCGTACCCCGAGTCGCCGCCCAGGGTGGAATATTTCCTGACGGACGTGGGGGAGGAGATATGCGGGCTGCTGGACATCCT
The DNA here is from genome assembly GCA_964495095.1 of uncultured Oscillospiraceae bacterium. Lineage (GTDB taxonomy): Bacteria > Bacillota > Clostridia > Oscillospirales > Oscillospiraceae > CAZBUH01. The sequence goes on from CAZBUH010000019.1 coordinate 1,237, forward strand.
GTACGACTGGGGCTGGCACGAGATGAAGCGCCGCGGGCTGCCCATCGACCCCCTCGGGGAGATGTGGCACGGTTACAGGGATAAGGATGACGAGCTTATGACGCACCCGTATAAAAAGAAGTGACTGTTTTGCAATTTCCGCCGGGAGGCGGCGCCTGTAAATTGCATAATATCTCCAAAGCTTATGACTTACCAAAAAGATAGTGCCTTACAATAAAGTGCGTTATTTAAATTTGGGCCTATCCATGTTATACTTTAACCACTGAGAGAAAAATAAAATTTTTGGAGGTAAAATTTATGGCCTGCACGAAGTATCCACATATGTTTACGCCCATGACCATAAAGGGCGTGACCTTTAAAAACAGGGTTTTTGCGTCGCCTATCACCACAAACAGGATAGTTGACCACGGCTATCCCACACCCGAGGGCATCGACGCCTATGAGACGAAGGCCCGGGGCGGCTTTGCCGAGGTAACTGTGACGGAGTCCTTTATAGACCATGAGTACGCCTGGCGCCACGAGCACGGGCTGAATGTCTGGGAAAATCCCATGACCACATTCCATATGGAGAGCATCATGACCCTCACCGAGGCCATAAAGGCCCACGGGGCAGTGGCCTCTATCCAGCTTAACCACGTGGGAGCTATGAACCACCCGGACACAATACCCGGCCACAAAAACCCAATCGGCCCCTCGGCTATGGTGCGGGAGGACGGCGTGCAGGTTGAGGAAATGACAGTCGAGATGATGGAGGCCACCGCCGCACAGTGGGCCGAGGCCGCCTGGAACTGCAAGGCCCTGGGCTTTAACATGGTAAATCTCCACGGCGGACACGGCTGGCTCTTAAACCAGTTTATCTCCCCGCGCTTTAACCACCGCACCGACGAGTACGGCGGCAGCATGGAGAACAGGGCGCGCTTCCCCATAATGGTATGTAAGAAGATAAAGGAAATCTGCGGCGACGATTTTCTCATTGAATACCGCATGTCCGGCTCCGAGCGCATGGAGGGCGGAATGACGCTGGAGGACGGTATCGAGTTTGCAAAAATTATCCAGGACTATGTTGACTTGATCCATGTGACCTCCGGCGCGTATCAGGACCACGTGGCTACAAAGGCATTCTCCTCAATGTTCGATAAGCACGGCTGCAACCTGGACCTTGCCGAGGCCATAAAAAAGAACGTACATATCCCCGTTGTGGCCGTCGGCGGCTTTAACGGCCCCGACCAGGTAGAGGAGGCCATAGCCTCCGGAAAGTGCGACTTCGTGGCCCTGGGCCGCCAGCAGTTTGCAGACCCTGAATTTGTAAACAAGACCCTCACAGGCCGTGAGGATCAGATAGCCCCCTGCCTCCGCTGCTCCTGCTTTAACCCGCTGGCCTCCGACCCCGGGAAGCGGCCTATCCCGGAGCTGTGGCACTGCGCCGTCAACCCCTGGGCCTCCCGTGAGCTGAGATGGCGTCAGGCCCCCAAGCCCAGGGGAAAGAGGAAGGTGCTTGTTATCGGCGGCGGCGCCTCCGGCATGTATGCCGCCATTACCGCGGCGGAGCGGGGCCACGACGTGACGCTGGTTGAAAAAGAAAATAAGCTGGGCGGCCTCCTGTGGTTTACGGAGAAGGACACCGACAAGGAGTCGCTGCTCCGCTTCAGGGATTCCCTTATCGCCCGGTGCAAATTCAACAATGTGAAAATCCTGCTGAACACTGCGGCCACAAAAGAAATGATAGAGGCCGCAAAGCCCGACGCCGTTATCTGCGCCGTCGGCTCACACCCCTTCGTGCCGCCTATAAAGGGCGTTGAGAACGCAAAGCACGCCGTTGAAGCCTATAACGAGCTTGAGAAATTAAACGGCAAAAAAGTGGTTATCATCGGCGGCGGCGCTATCGGCTGCGAGTCAGGCTACTTCTTCGCCAGCCAGTGCGGAGCAAAGGTGCAGATACTGGAGATGCGGGACGCCATGTGCAAGGACTCCAACGACTCCCAGCGCCGCGCCCTCCTGCCCAGGATGGACAAGGCGGGTATGATTTTAGACTGCTCCGTCACCACTCAGGAGATAACGCCCAAAGGAGTGAAATTCCTGGATAAGGACGGGAAAGAGCAGTTTGCCGAGGCTGATATTGTCTACTACTGCTGCGGCAACCGCTCAAACGACGGCGTTGTAAAGAGCCTTGAGGGCGCCTGCCCCTGGTTTGCAGTCACCGGCGACGCAAAGCGCGCCCGCACCGTAAAGCAGGCCACATACGAGGGCTTCTGCGCGGCGATGGATATAGTGTAATACTTTTTCTCCCGGGAACTTTTTTCACCGCTTTCCGTCTTACAGGTATGAACAGAAATTGGAGGGCGGTAAAATGAGAAAAATATTTGCGTCCATCCTGACTGCTGCGGCGCTTTTGGGGCTGCTTGCCGGATGCGGAGAAAAAGGAGCGGGCCCGGCGGAGGGCGGAGACACCATATACAAGGATCCGCCGGAGCTTGCGGTGATTTACGGCGGCCGGGAGTTTACGGCTATAATCGGCACCACAAGCTGGTCTTACGCCATCGGAAACGGCGAGTGCTCCGGCTATGAGGCCTGCGGCGTCCATCCGCTTGACTGCACGGAGCTTATGCCGGCGATAGACAGGATCGAGGGAGAGGATTCCCTGACGCTCAGCTTCCGGGAGGAGCCGGAAAAAGTGAGCGTAAGCTATTACCCCGACTATCCGGAGGGCAGCTTGGAAAATCCGGAGGGCGGATATCCTGAGGCAGTAGAGCTTCAGCTTAAGGACGGCAAAATTCTGCTGCCGGAGGTTGCCGCACAGCCCGGCGAGGGGCCGAAGCCGGAGGGCAAGGAGCCTTTGACAATGGACTGCGGCTATGTGCTGTCAGTATACGCGAGCTTCAGCCATGGTGAGCCGACGGACGACGGCTATTGGGGCGGAAGTACGGAATACCTAATTTATGTAAACTAAATAAGGCGAAAAAGAGAGCGCTGCAGAAAGAAAAATTCTGCAACGCTCCTTTTTTATATTGCGCTTTGATTAAAGCGCAGCTTTTTCACGGGACGCGGTGAGCGGCCCGATAGTCATCAAAGCTCGCTTTTGTATTTCTTTATGGCCTCGGTGAGCTTGGGGACTATGGCGTTAACGTCGCCCACAACGCCCAAATCCGCTATATCGAAGATGGCCGCCGCGTCGGACTTGTTTATAGCCACAATGTAATCGGAGCCTTCCATGCCGGCGGCGTGCTGGATGGCGCCGGAGATGCCGCAGGCAACGTAAAGCTCAGGCCGCACCGTCTTGCCTGTCTGGCCTACCTGACGGTCCTTTTCAATCCAGCCCGCGTCAACGCAGGCGCGGGAAGCGGAGATATCGCCGCCCAAGGCGTCGGCAAGCTCCCGGAGCATCTCGAATTTCTCCGGGCCGCCTATGCCGCGGCCGCCGGACACAAGTATCTTGGCCTCGGTGATGTCGGCCGCCTTTTTGGAGGCTTTCACTTCCTCGATGATTTTCACGGTATCGGTGGGCTGTATGTCCAGGTCGATGACCTGGCCGGTCCTGCTCTCATCCGCAGCCAGAGCCTGCATAACGCCGGGCCGCACGGTTGCCATCTGGGGCCGGAAATTGACGCAGGCGATGGTGGCCATAATGTTGCCGCCGAAAGCCGGACGTGTCATTCTGAGCTGGTTGGGTATGGTCTGGCCGTCCTTTAACACGTCGCCTATCTCAAGGCCGGTGCAGTCGGCGGTAAGGCCGGTGTGGACTCTGGCGGAGACTCTGGGGGCCAGATCACGGCCGATGGAGGTGGCGCCAAAGAGCACTATCTCCGGCTCAAAGTCCTTTATTACCTTGTACATTACCTGAGCGTAAGGCTCGGTTGAATAGAGCCTGAGGGCCTCGTTGTCAGCGACTATCACCTTGTCGGCCCCGTGGGCTATAAGCTCCTGCGCCTTGTCCTTTATGCCGCAGCCGGCCAGGACTCCAACTACCTCCTGGCCCAGAGCGCCGGCCAGCTCCCTGGCCTTGCCCACAAGCTCCAGGGCTACTTTTTGTATCTTTCCGTCCCGCTGCTCGCAGAAAACAAATACATTTTTGCTCATTTTCCGTCCTCCCGTCAGATGATGTGCTTCGCGGCGAGTTTTTCAACTATTGCCTTTACGGCCTCGTCTGCGCTGACATCCTTCAAAATCTCCCCGGCGCCCTTGGCTTCCTTGGTGCCGGACTTAATAACGCTTGTGGGAGAACCCTTAAGCCCGATGTTGCTCTCGTCCACCACGTCGGCTATGTCGGCGTAGGTCAGGGTCTTTACTTCCTTATCATAGGCCTCGAAGCAGCCGCCCACCGACATGTACCGGGGGGGATTAAGCTCGGAAAGTGTGGTGATAAGGCAGGGGTACTTAAGCTCCACAATGTGATATCTGTCCTCAAACTGGCGTTTTACAACCAGCTTTTCCTCGGTGACCTCAATTATCTCCTCCACGTAGGAGACCTGGGGAATGCCCAGATGCTCGGCAATCTGGGGGCCTACCTGGGCCGTGTCTCCGTCAATTGCCTGGCGGCCGCAGATTATAAGGTCGTAGTCCAGCTTTTTGACGGCTCCCGCCACGGAGGAGGAGGTAGCCCAGGTATCGGCTCCCGCCAGCTTCCTGTCTGTGAGAAGTATGGCGTCGTCGCAGCCCATGGCCAGCGCCTCTCTGAAGGCTATATCGATGGAGGGGATGCCCATGGAAACTACGGTGACGGTGGTGCCCGGCAGCATCTCCTTTATGCGGAGCGCCGCTTCAATTCCGCTCTTGTCGTCCGGATTTATAATGGCCGGCACACCCTCGCGGATAAGGGTATTTGTGACAGGGTCCAGGCGCACCTCGGTGGTGTCCGGCACCTGCTTCATGCAAACTACAATTTTCATCGGCTTTCCCTCCTTACAGCGAGCCTGCGATGACCATGCGCATGACCTCGCTGGTGCCCTCGTATATTTCGGTTATCTTGGCGTCGCGCATCATGCGCTCCACCGGGTACTCTCTGGTGTAGCCATAGCCGCCGAAAAGCTGCACGGCCCTGCGGGTCACATCAGACGCAGTTTCCGCTGCCACGAGCTTGGCTGTGGCCGCGTCAACGGCATAATTCCCGCCCTGCTGCTTTGTCATGGCGGCCTTGTATACGAGCCATCTGGCGGCCTCGGTTTTGGCCTTCATGTCTGCAAGCTGGAACTGGGTGTTCTGCTGGCGGAAAATGCTCTTTCCGAACTGCTTGCGCTCCTTGGTGTAGGCCACTGCCTCCTCAACGGCGCCCTCGGCGATGCCGAGAGCCTGGGCCGCGATGCCGATACGGCCGCCGTTTAACGTGGCCATAGCCAGCTTGAAGCCGCCGTTTTCCTTGCCCAGCATATTCCCCCTGGGCACAACGCAGTTTTCCATAATAAGCTCGCAGGTGGAGGAGCCGCGGATGCCCATCTTTTTCTCGTGCTTTCCGACGGAGAAGCCGGGGAAGGTACGCTCGACTATAAAGGCCGAGAGGCCCTTCTGGCCCTTTGTGCGGTCAGTCATGGCGATGATTATGAAAACGTCCGCGTAGCCGGCGTTTGTTATAAATATTTTTGTGCCGTTTAATATGTAGTTTTCGCCTTTCTCGTCCAGAACGGCCATGGTGCGCACGCCGCCGGCATCGGTGCCGGCGCCCGGCTCCGTGAGGCCGAAGGCTCCCAGCCACTGGCCGGAACAGAGCTTCGGCAGATATTTTTTCTTCTGCTCCTCGGTGCCGAAATCGTATATGGGGTTGACGCAAAGGGAGGTGTGGGCCGAGAGGATAACTCCGGTGGTGCCGCAGACCTTGCTCATTTCCTCCACAGCCATGATATAGGAGAGGTAGTCGGCCCCCTGGCCGCCGTACTCCTTGGGAATGTAGACGCCCATCATTCCCAGCTTCGCCATTTTTTCAACGGTCTCTTTCGGAAAGCGCTCCTCCTCGTCCACGTCTCCGGCGATGGGCTTTACCTCGTTTTCGGCAAAGTCCCGCAGCATCTGCTGTAAAAGGAGCTGCTGCTTTGATAAATTAAAATCCATATCTTTCCCTCCTGAATTCAGCCTGAATAACGTCCGCCGCCGGACACGGGGCCGTGAAGCCCGGAAGTCCGGCGCGGATCAGTCATATCCTTTTTTAAAAGCGGGTATCAGTGCTTAAAGAAGCCCTCGCCGGACTTGTTGCCCAGCTTTCCGGCACGGACCATCTTGCGGAGAAGCATGGAGGCCCTGTACTTGCTGTCGCCGGTCTCGGCATAGAGCGTATCCATTATGGCAAGGCAGGTGTCAAGCCCGATAAAGTCGCCCAGCGTCAGAGGGCCCATGGGGTGGTTGCAGCCCAGCTTCATGGCGGTGTCTATATCCTCGGGGCTGGCAACGCCGGTGTAAACAAGCTCCGCAGCCTCGTTTATCATGGGGATAAGAAGCCTGTTGCAGACAAAGCCCGGGGCCTCGGCCACCGTTACGGGGGTCTTGCCTATCTCCTGGGCCAGAGCGAACACGGTGTTATAAGTCTCGTCGGAGGTGTTTCCGCCCCGGATGACCTCAATAAGCTTCATAACGGGCGCGGGATTGAAGAAGTGCATACCGATGACCTTTTCCTTCCTGCCCACGGCGGAGGCTATCTCCGTGATGGATATGGAGGAGGTGTTGGAGGCCAGGATGCACTCGGGCTTGCAGACACTGTCAAGCTCCTTGAAAATGCCTTTTTTAAGGTCAAGGCGCTCCACGGCGGCCTCGACTACCAAATCCGCGTCGGCAGCGGCGCCTATATCGGTGGTGAAGGTGAGGCGGCCCACAAGGGCGTCCTCGTCGGACTGGCTCATTTTCCCCTTCTGCACCAGCTTGTCAAGGCCCTTTACCAGAGCGGCTTTGGACGCGTTTATGATGTCGTCGTTTATATCGCGTACAACGACGGTCTTTCCGGCGGAAGCGAATACCTGGGCGATGCCGCGGCCCATGATGCCGCCGCCGATAACTACGACTTTATTTACAGCCATGATTTTTTACCTCCTGTCAGTTATCTGTTTTTGAATTTCTTTTCCGGTTTATCCTTGCTCTTATCCAGGAAATACGCCATTCCGTATTTCTGGTCCTCTGTGGCAAAGCAGAGGCCGAAAGCCTCCGCCTCAAAGGCTGTGCCTGTGTGTATATCCGTCTGGAGGCCCATGTTTATGGCCCTCTTGGCCTGACGCACGGCTATCTGGGCGTTGGCGGCGATTTTGCCGGCCAGCTCCAGGGCGGAGGCCATAAGCTCATCCTGGGGCACCACGCGGCTCACGAGGCCGATTTCCAGAGCCTCCTGGGCCTTTATGTTCCTGGCGGTGAAGATAAGCTCCTTTGCCCGGGCGGCGCCTATAATACGGGGCAGGCGCTGGGTCCCGCCGAAGCCGGGGGTTATGCCGAGGCCGGTCTCGGGCTGGCCGAACACGGCCTTTTCGCCGGCGATACGGATATCGCAGCACATGGAAAGCTCGCAGCCGCCGCCCAGGGCGTAGCCGTTTACGGCGCATACGGTGGGCTTTGACATCTGCTCCAGCTTCATGAACACCGAATTTCCAAGGGCGCCGAAAGCCTTGCCCTCCTCGGCTGAGAGGCCGGACATCTCACCGATGTCGGCCCCGGCCACAAAGGACTTCCCGGCGCCGGTGAGTATCAGGACATACAGCTCCCGGTCGTTCTCCGCCTCGTCGATGGCGGCGCTCAGTTCCCGGAGCACCGAGGAATTCAGCGCGTTTAACGCCTCGGGCCGGTTAATGGTCATTATACCTATATTGCCGTTTTTTTCTAATGTGACAGTTGACATAAGCCACCTCCATAGTTCTCTTTCAAATCTCGTTAAAATTTTAACATATATTTCTCCGAAAGTACATAGTCAATGTACATAAATCGTTAAAGTATTGACATTGAAAATTGGCACATTCACAATACCGGGGCTAAAATCGACGCTGTTCGACAAATTTACTGTACCTTAACCCCCCTTTGCGTGCTATAATATCCGCAAAGCCGTATTAAACAGCGTATGAATATACCGGCGTTCCGGATTGCGCCATGAAAATGTATAATATCCGCTTTGCAGATTATACGTTTTGAGTTTATGACATATCTTCAGCGAAAGGAAGTACATTATGACCGTAAAAAATTTCGTGAATAAGGCCCCGGACTTTGGAAATAACTGCCGCGGGGCTGAGACGGCCGCGGTTTTTGGGGATGTGAGCCTGGGGGATAACGTGAGCCTGTGGCCCGGAAGCACTCTGCGGGCCGATGAGGACAGCATACAGGTGGGCAGGAACACCAACATTCAGGAAAACTGTGTGGTGCACTGCGACCCGGGATATCCCACGAAAATCGGCGAGAGCTGCATAATAGGCCACGGGGCCATACTCCACGGCTGCACCGTGGGAAACGGCTGCCTTATCGGTATGGGGGCCATACTGCTGGACGGCTGCGTTATCGGAGACGGCTCCTGCGTGGCCGCCGGGGCGCTGGTGACGCAGCACACGGTCATACCGGCGGGCTCCATGGTTATGGGAGTGCCGGGAAAGGTGACAAGGCAGATGGCGCCGGAGGCCATGGCACAGACTGTGAAGGACTGCGAAAAATACACGCGCCTTGCAGCAGAGCTTCTGCCGGAGATAAAGCTATGAAAAAGCTGCTGCGGATTGCCGCCCTGTGCCTTGCAATTGCGCTTATGCCCTTTGCCGCCCATGCTGAGGAGTACGAGGACAGCTATGTGAATACGGGCTGCCAGCGGGCCGACATAATAGGCCACGCGGCCACACAGATTGGCTACACCGAGGGCATGTGGAGCATAAATAAATACGGGGCCTGGATGGACGCGAACAAGCAGGACTGGTGCGCCATATTTGTGTCCTGGTGCGCGGACAGGGCGGGGGTAGCCCAGTCCGTCATACCCCATACCACCAGCGCCACCACCTGCTGCTACGGCGTCCGCAGGAGCGGCCAGTGGCACTACAGCCAATACAGGGGCGGGGATTACACGCCCCGGCCCGGAGACCTTATATTTTTTAATTGGATAGGCAATTACGACAACACATGCAGCCATGTGGGGATAGTGGCGGAGGTCACGGAAAACACCGTTATAACTGTGGAGGGAAACGCCTACTACAGCGGTGAATATAAGACGCTCAACTGGAACGACGGAGTGAGAAATAAGTGCTATTCCCTTGATAACAGGACTATCTGCGGGTACGGGGTACCCGCATATGAAGGGGAGGAAACCGCCGCGGAAAACACGGCGGAGGCCTTAAAGAGGGCGGAGACGCCCCCAGGGGGCTGCTCTTATTAACGCCCTGCAAAACAGCCGCCGCCGTTTGGGTGGCTGCCGCCGGTAAGCGGCGGAATACAAAAAGCAATTTATCAAAGCGGCGGCAGCCGCGCAGATTAAAAAAGGAAGTGCTGCGTTATGGCGACTATGATATCCGAGGGAATGATCCCCGCCGGCTCCGCCGAAATCCACTATGAGGAGTACGGCTCCGGCCGGCCCCTTATACTGCTACACGGAAACGGAGAGAGCGCCAGATGCTTTGACGGGCAGTACGGCGATTTTGAAAAACGCTTCAGGGTCATAGCCCTTGACAGCCGGGGCCACGGCAAATCCACCCACGGCGACGGGGATCTGAGCCTCAGCCAGATGGCGGAGGACGTGCGCACCGTGATGGCGAAGCTGGGCCTTGAAAAGGCTGATATTCTGGGCTTTTCCGACGGCGGAAATACAGCCCTTATATTTGCGTCGCGCTATCCGGAAATGGTAAAAAGGCTCGTGCTTTCCGGGGCAAACGCCTATCCTGAGGGCATAAAGTTCAAATACTATATAGGGATGGAGCTTTCCCGCATACCGGCGGCCATAAGGGCCATGTTTTCCACCGAGGGGTATAAAAAACGGGAGCTCCTTATGCTGATGCTGAAGGAGCCCCACATTGAAAAGGAAGAGCTTATGAAAATAAAGTGCCCGACGCTCATAACAGCCGGCGAAAACGACATGATACGCCGGGAGCACACGGAATTTATCCGCAGGAGCATTGAAAATTCCGAGCTTATCGTATTCCCCGGCGGCGACCACTTTACGCCGCAGAAAATGCCTGAGGAATATAACCGGGCCGTGCTGGAATTTCTCTCTTAAGACTCGCCGTCCAGCAGAACCTTGTTCAGAAGCTTTGCCAGGGCCACGGCTCCGTCGTGGGAGAGGAGTATGCTGCTGACCTCGTCGCAGACCTGGGCCGACACGTCTGTAAGGCTGCCGTTTTTAGTGGAGAAATTGTGCTCGGTATAGACGTGGTTAAAGCTCAGAGCGATTTCCGACTTGTTCTTGTTGGCTGTAACGTTGAAGGTGTTGGCAAATACAGGCTTCATTTTTTACCCTCCTATTTATATAGCCCGGCCTCAATAAAGAGCCGGCCCTTCCTGCTCTCGCCGCCGCAGGATATTATTTTGCCCTTCCCCCTGCCGCGTATGGAGATTATATCGCCCTGGGCGGCCGGGGCGCCGCATTTGAGGCAGGGGACATAGTTGAGGCTTACAAGGCCGGCGGCTATAAGCTCCGCGGCCTCGGCCCTTGAAATATTGAACATACCGGCGGCAGCGCTGTCAAGCCGTGGGCTTTTTACCGTAAAGCTCACGGTCTTTATTTTTATCTCGGGCGCAGGTACTGAGGAGAGCTCTGTGCGCTCCAGCTTCACCCCGGCGCGGCCTATCCTGTCCAAACTCAGAAGGACGTGCTCCGCCACCCCCGGCAGGATGAAAAACCAGGCCTCGTCCCCGGAAATTATGATATCTCCCACGGACTCCCGGGTTATGCCCAGATTCATTATGGCGCCGAGGTAGTCCCGATGGCCGGGGCTTGCGAATTTCGTCCTCCCGTGAAAGGCCCATATATATTCCGACGCATCGAGATTTTCCGGCTCGATGTAATAGGGCAGAAAAAAGGCAATCTGCCGCTCGCAGTTTTCGCAGCCGCCGAACATGTAAAGCCCCTCGTATCCGGCCCCGGATATCTCGTACTGCTCCGCCGGGGTTAGAAACTGGGTGCAGGTGACGGCGCACCTGTCGTCCCGTCTGCGGCTCAGGTCGTCGGCGCGCTTCAGGATATCGCTGCGCTCCGCAGAACTCATTTTTCCAGCGCCTCCGCAATGGCCTTGGCAAGCTGATCGGGACAGGAGGTGCTCTTGCCGCCGCAGCGTATGCCGCTCATGCGCTCTATGGCCTGTTGGGCGTCCATGCCCTCCGCCAGCTTTATTATGCCCTGGAGGTTGCCGTCGCAGCCGCCGGTTATCTCGACGTGCTTTATTATCCCGTCCTGAACTTCTACCTTCATAAGCCGGGAGCAGACGCCCCTGGGAGTGTAGGTTACTGTCATATCTGTCTCTCCTTTAAGTGTATATAAGCGCATATAGGCGAAATGCGGCCTATATGGAGCTGCCCTATGCCGCTGTGCGGATATTATAACATAGCCGCAGGCGGCTGTGTTATATCGCCATGTGCCGTCTACGACGGCACGGCGAATTTAAATTTCAAGCGCACAGGCGCGGAGCGCCTGTATGCGCGTTATAATAACCGCGCTGCGGTTATTATAACATATACAGGGCCCGCTTGTAAAACATATCGCCGGAAATTTGAGCATATATTAGAGCGCGGGGCTGGGGCAGGCTGCGCCATATTTTACACAAGAGGTGACCTTATGTACAGCGGCAGGAAATTTTTCAGGATAATGAAGAAGCTCTCCGTTATCGCGGCCATGTGCCTTCTGGTCCGGGGGATGTCGGCGCTGTGGCCCAGGGCCGAGGCGGCGGCGGAAAGGGCGGCCGGAAGCGATGGCTTTATCTCCGCGGTTATGGATGTGCAGCTTGGCTCCGGCGGCGCGAAGAGCCGGATAGACGGTTTTATAGAGGGCCTTACGGCCCAGGAGGACGAGGAAGCCGAAGGCGAGGTTTGGGAGGACTTCCGTCTTATAATTTCCGAGCCGCCGGATGTGGAGATAGAGAGGGAAGATACGGAGGAGCCCGATGTTCAGGAGGTCACGGTAAAGCAGGGCTACAGCGCCGACGGGATATACATAAAAAACTATACGGAGTACGAGGTGGATATTGAGGAGCTTATAGGTCAGGATATAAATATAAAGCTTGACGGGGGAGACCCGCAGGTGCTGATAGTCCACACCCACGGCAGCGAGGCCTACACCGCCTCCGGCAGCGATACCCATACGGAAAGCGACCCCGGCAGGACCGAGGACACGGATTTTAACGTGGTACGGGTGGGCGACGAGCTGGAAAAGGCCCTTACAGAGAAGGGAATATCGGTGGTACACGACAGGAGCCTTTACGACTATCCCAGCTACACCGGCTCTTACGGCCGCTCCTACAGCGCGGTAAAGGAATATCTGGAGGAATACCCGAGTATTAAAATCGTCATAGACCTGCACCGGGACGCGCTGGTAGGCGACGACGGCACGGTATACAAGACTGTGGCGGAGCTGGAGGACTGCGATTCGGCCCAGGTAATGCTGGTGGTGGGTTCCGATTTCTGCGGCCTTGAGCACCCGAACTGGCGGGAGAATTTTAAGCTTGCCCTGAGGATCCAGTCGGTGATGAATGAAAAATACCCGACTCTCGCGCGGCCCATTTGCCTGTCCCAGTACAGGTATAATCAGAATTTATCCCCCGGCTCCTTTATAGTCGAGGTTGGGTGCAGCGGGAATACGCTGCAGGAGGCGATTACGGCGGTGACGCTGTTTGCAGACTCGGCGGCGGAGGTTTTAAACGGCCTGGAATAGCAAATCCGCTGTAAAAATTGCCCCCGTATTACGCACCGGGGCGGTGCGTAATACGGGGAGTTTTTGCGTTGCCGAGCCAAAACAGGAAGCTTTTACGGTATTTCTGTTACAGGGGAGGCCGCCTGGCCCTCTTCTGAAATTTCCTTTATTCTCTCAAAGCGGCTTCGGGTCTCATACTCCAGCCCGTAGTCCTCCCGGAGCATTTTTGCAAATGACAGCAGGTTGCTCACATCACCGAAAAGCAGCTCAAGCTCCAGCCGCATCAGCGGCTTTGAGCGGCCGCCTATGCTTATGCTGCCCTCGTCCATGGCAAGCTCTACACGGAGACCCTCCGGCATGTGGAGAATGGCGGAGGTGCGCCGGTACTCTGTCTGATAGCACTCCTGAAGCTCCCTGCCGCCGATTATATCGGCGATATTGTCCGGCGCCCCTACGGATATCAGCTTATCAACCGTGTGGAGCGGGTCCTGGACTATGCACTGCCAGGAGTGGACGGTGGACAGCCCCTCCGGGCCGTTTTTGTCTATGTTGTTGGTCTTTAAGGCGGCGATATACATGCCGTCAATTTCCCTTACGCGGATGCGGAAGCCCGCGCGGTTGAGGGAGAAATCCACGGTGTCGTAGTATCTGGTCTTTATATGGCGGGTGGTTACCTCGTCTTTTATATACTGGGACACGTTCTCGTCCAAAAGGAGCCTGTTGAAAATATCCTTATCCGGAGCACGCATCTCTATTTCGATTTCAGTAGGCATTCCGAATCCCCCTTTCCCCTATATTTTATACGATGAAAGCGCCAATATCAACAGTTTTATTTCCCTTCATTTCCCGATGACATATTACGCCAGACGACAGCGTGGTTTGACAGCTTTTTCCCGCATATGGAATTACAATTAGTTTAAAGTATCAGTCATATGCGGGAGGAACGGGAAAAATGAACAGTGTACAGATGAAAGCCCGGGCGATGAAGCTGCGGCGTGGGCTGGCAAAGCTTCAGGACGCGAGAAGCGGCGAGGGGGTCAGAGCGGCGGAGTGCGCCGTCAGGTTTATTCTTGCCTTCATTTTGTCCCGGACAAGGCTGTTTGGAAGCTACGCGCCCTTTGGGGCGGCCTTTGTGGCCTCCTCCGGGGCGGGAATACCGGGAGTGTCGGCCCTTATCGGGGCGTCCCTGGGGTATCTGCTGGAGGGCGGGCTCCTCTGGTCGCTTAAATATCTTGCCATATCACTGCTCACGGCGGCGGCGTCCTTCGTATTCAGGGATACGGAGTTTTTCAGGAAAAAATATTTCCCGCTGGCGTCTGGCCTGGTAATGGCCGCCTGCACAGGCATTGTATACGCCGCTGACGGCGGCTGGAGCTTCAGCGCCGTGAGCATGTACATAATGGAGACTGCCGTTGTCGGCGGCTTTGCATACCTTTACAGAAGTGCGCTGTCGCCGGTCTCCGGATATGACACGGGAACCCAGGCCACGGCGGGAATAATCCTGCTTGTGATGACGGCCCTGACCGCGGCCGTGAATATAAAGCTCTTCGATATGGTGTCTGTGGGCAGATCCCTCGCGCTGATTATCGTTATGATAACTGCCTACAGGTCCGGAAGCGGCTACGGCTGCGGCGCAGGCGTGGCGGCGGGATTTCTTATGGACGCCGCCGGCACCAACACGCCGTATCTCTGCGGGGCCTACGGAATAGCCGCCGCAGTGTCGGGATTTTTTTCAAAAAGGAGCAAGCTGGCGTTTACCCTGAGCTTTGTCATAGCCCACGGCGCCTTCGTGATGCTCACAAGGGACAGCATGACCGAGGCCGGGACCCTCTACGAGACTTTTATAGCTTCGGTAGTATTCCTGATGCTGCCCCAGACCGCCGTCTCCCGCCTTTGCCTTTTCCTGCCCGCAGCCGCCGGCGATAAGAGCCGGAAGCTCCTCAGCGACTACGCCGGGGCCAGGGCGAAAAGGATATCCGAGGCTTTCCGCTCCCTCTACCGGGCGGTAACGGAGGCGGACAGCCTGCCGGGGAACATAAACGACAACGCCTACATTTTCGACAGGGCTGCGGACAGCCTGTGCCGTGACTGCAAAAAGGCCAAGCACTGCTGGCAGTACAATTACCAGAGCACCGCCGACGCCATGAATAATGCCGCCCCCAAAATGCTTGAGCGGGGCAGCGCGAAAATTGAGGATTTCCCGGAATATTTCATAAACCGGTGCCTGACTCCCGAAAAATATGTGGAGGCCGTGAACGGGGAGCTGCGGTCGCTCCTGTACCGGCGCCAGTTCAAGGCCAGAATGAGCGAAAACAGGAGCGCGGTAAAAAGCCAGTTATGGGCCATATCCGAGCTTATGGGCGGCGTTTCCGGAGAGCTTACCGGCGACATGACGCCGGAAATAGGGCTGGAGCGGAGGCTCAACCGCTATTTCAGGAGCCGGGGCTCAAACGCCTCCGCGGCGGTTTTCAGGGACAGGAACGGCAGGATACGCGGCGAGATACGGGGGATGGACGCCCACACCATGAAGATGGACAGCGAGCTTCTCAATAAGCTGTCCGCCGCCGTGGGCACCCGGCTCTGCGGGGCCATCCGTCAGGACGGCAGCGGCAGGCTGGAGATTATGGAGGCCGAGCCGCTCTGCGCCCGCCTCGGCACCGCCTCCTCAAGAAAAAGCGGGATGGACGAAAACGGCGACAGGAGCCTGTATTTCAAGACCGACGAGGGCGTGCTTTACGTCATCCTGTCAGACGGAATGGGCAGCGGCCCCGAGGCGGCTAAGGACAGCAAAAACGCGCTTAATGTCCTGGCGGATTTCCTTAAAGCCGGCGCAAAGCCAGAGACGGCCCTTAAAATATTAAACGGGGCTATGCTGCTGCAAAATTCCGAGAGCACCGTGGGGGCCACAGTGGACCTTTTTGCGGCGGATCTCTTTACCGGAGAGGTGAAATTTTATAAGCTGGGAGCCGCGCCCTCATATGTGCACCGGGGCAAAAACCTGCGGAAAATACCGGGCGGCGGGCTCTCCGCCGGATTTGACGACGAGCCGCAGCTTGAGGGGGCGAAAATTTCACTGGGCTCCGGCGGCACGGTGCTGATGGTGAGCGACGGGGTCTGCCCCGACGGACAGGACATGTGGCTCCGGGAGGCCGCGGCGGACTGGGACGGACGGGAGCCAAAGGAATTCGCCCTGGGCATTATAAAAACCGCCGGCGAAAAATACGGCTCCGACGACGACGCCACGGTGATAGCGCTGGCCATTTCCGAGCGGGAGTGATTGGATTTGCTCCGGGCCTGAATATTTTACCTTGGGCTGGGTTAAACTGGTAACAAATTCAAACCCGTGAGGTGAAATTTATGGTGAAGGGCGTGTCCCGGCGCGTTATCGTGGTAAAAACCCCAGACCCGAAGCTCTTTGACGAGGCCATTTTCATTGTAAAGGAGGACATACTGAAAACCGGCGGCGTGACCCAGGAGGATATTCTGAAGGAGGCCCAGTATACGGCCGACAGCTATATCCGGGCAAACGGCGGAAAGAGGTTTAAATCCCCGCCCCCTCCTGTCTGGACGGCCATCGGCGCCGCGGCTGTGGGTATCGCGTGGATGGTCACCGCGCTTCTCTGAGCTCCCGGGGCGTCAGGCCGAACTGGCGTTTAAAGGCCCGGTGGAAAGCGGAGTAATCCGCAAAGCCGCACCGGTGGGCGGCCTCGGAGGCGGAGCTCCCGTTTTTTATAAGCTCAGAGGCCAGAAGAAGCCTCTTCTGCATCACATAGCCGTGTACCGTGGTCCCCGTAAGCTCACGGAAACGGCGCATAAAGTGGTATTTGCTCATGTATACCATATCCGCAAGCCTTCCGACGGAGAGATCCGCCGGGAGGTTTTCGTTTATATAGTCCAATATCTGGCCGATTTTCGGGTCCGAGACGCTGGCTTCCGCGTCCTTGTGGGTGGAGTCGGAGAGCATGGCCCGGTCAAGGCTCACAAGCAGCCGCAGAAAAAGCGCCTCGGACATTACGCCCTGCCCGAAGCCCCCGGAATTCACGGAGCGCTCAAGCTCGAAGAGCGCCGACTTTATCTCCGGCAGCTCCCCTCCCGGACGCATAAGGCAGAAGCCGCGCTCCCGGGAGGCGGCAAAGCACAGGTCCAGAGGCTCCGAGACCGTGCTGTGTGCGGCCATAAACCGGGGGGATATATATATGACGATCCTGTCGTACATAACGGAGGCGTCTATTTCCGGCTTGTGGATAAGGTGGTGGCTTACGAAAAGTATGTCCCAGGGCCGCAGCAGATACCGGCGGCCCTCCACGATGTAGCTCGCCGAGCCGGATATGAATATGACGATTTTGTCAAATTCGTGGTAGTGGAATTCCATCTCCCCCGGAGAGAAATCCCGGATGTGAAATAGCCGGAAGTCGCCGTGCAGATAGCCCCGCTTCCTGTATTCTGTCTCGTCCATAATAAGGCACCGCCCCCTTTTTATATGACACCTCTATTATACAGCATTTTTTGCAATATTAAAAGCAGTATTTACTATATACATTGCAAAACAAAAAGGTATAATAATTATGTAAACAGAAGAAAAATTTGCCCGAAAACGGGACTTGACAGCGGAGGCAGCATATGAAAAACGAGTGTTATTACGACGACTTCAGCAGGAAAGAGGACCTCAGCTTTGCTTCAAAGGCGGTGCACGGCGCTTTGGGCTGCGATCCGATGACAGGCTCGGTGAGCTTCCCCATATTCCAGACGGCCACATTCCGCCACAGGGGCTTCGGCGTTTCCACGGGCTTTGACTATTCCCGGCTTCAGAATCCCACGCGGCAGGAGCTGGAGCGCACCATGGCCATACTGGAAAACGGCCTGGAGGGCTTTGCCTTTGCCAGCGGCCAGGCGGCCAACATGGCGCTTTTCACAATGCTTCAAAAGGGCGACCATGTGCTTTTGTCCGACGATATTTACGGCGGCACCTTCCGTATCTGCGAGGAGATATTTTCAAAATTCGGCGCGGAATTCACATACGTGGACATGTCCGACACGGAGGCGGTGGAGGCCGCCATACGGCCCAGCACCAGGATGTTCTTTGTAGAGACGCCCACAAACCCCATGATGAAGGTGGCGGACATAAGGAAGATATCGGTTATGGCCAAGGCCCAGGGGGCCGTGCTTGTAGTGGACAACACCTTCCTGACGCCGTATTTTCAGCAGCCCCTTGATTTGGGCGCCGACATTGTGGTGCACAGCGGCACAAAATACCTGGGGGGCCACAACGACACCATCGCCGGCATCGCGGTGGTAAAGTCCCAGGAGCACGCGGACTTTTTCAGGGCGCAGCTTAAATCCCACGGGAACGGCCTTGCGGCGCTGGACTCCTGGCTGCTTATCCGGGGTATAAAGACCCTGCCCCTCAGAATGGAAAAGCATAACTCAAACGCCATGGCGGTGGCCCATTTCCTGAGAAACCACCCCAAGGTGAAGAAGGTATACTATGTGGGCTTTGAGGATCACAAGGACTACGCCGTGACAAAGAGCCAGACCAGGGGCTTCGGCGGCATGATATCCTTTGAGCTTGACAGCCTGGAGACTACAATGAATCTCCTCTCCCGGGTGAAGATGATACTTTTTGCCGAGAGCCTGGGCGGCGTTGAAAGCCTTATCACCTATCCCATGACCCAGACCCATGAGAGCATCCCCGAGGAGACAAGGGAGGCCCTGGGCATAAACGAGCGGTTTATAAGAATTTCCGTGGGCATAGAGGACGAAAAGGACATTATCGCCGATTTGGAGCAGGCCCTGAGGTGAAAATGGATATTAAATTTACAAAGATGCAGGCCTACGGCAACGACTATGTGTATGTGGACGCCGTGCATCAGAAGATAGAAAACCCGTCGGATTTGGCGAAAAAGGTGTCGGACAGGCATTTCGGCATCGGCTCCGACGGACTGGTGCTCATCTGCCCCTCGGAAAAGGGGGAGTACCGCATGAGGATGTTTAACCCCGACGGCACTGAGGGAGAGATGTGCGGAAACGCTCTGCGGAGCCTCTCAAAATTCATATACTACTACGGGATGACCGACAAGACCCATTTCCGGATAGAGACTCTGGGCGGTATGCAGCAGATATGGCTTACGGTGGAAAACGGGGAAGTGGTTAACATAACCGCCGACATCGGGGAGCCCCGGCTGGATACGAAAATAATCCCCGTGAACACGGAGCTGCCGGAATTTATAGACCAGCCGGTTACGGTGCTGGACAGGACGTTCAATATTACAGCCGTGTCCTGGGGAAACCCCCACTGCGTCATGTTTATAGACGATACGGAGAGCTTCGGCGTGTCGAAATACGGCCCGGCAATCGAGTGCCTCACGGAGCTTTTTCCCAATAAGACAAACGTCACCTTCGCCCAGCTTGTAAGCCCGGACTGCATAAAGATACGCGAGTGGGAGCGGGGCACGGGAGAGACAATAGGCTGCGGCACCGGCTGCTGCACCGCAGTTGTGGCCGCCGTCCTGCTGGGAAAGGCGGAGCGGAAGGTCAGCGTGCGGCAGATCGGCGGCGTTCTGGACGTGGAGTGGAAAGAGAACGGCCATGTTTTCATGACCGGCCCGTCCAATATAATTTACGAGGGGGTATACCCTTATGAAGCTTAGTACACTTGTTGAGCGGCTCCAATACCGGCTTGTGCAGGGTAGCCTTGATACCGAGATAACCTCCGTTGAGTACGATTCACGAAAGGCCGCCCCGGGGGGGCTTTTCGTCTGTATGACGGGTTTTAATTCCGACGGCCACGACTTTATCCCCATGGCCTGCGAAAAGGGCGCGGCGGCGCTTATAGTTGAAAAGGACTGTCCCGTGCCGGAGAATACGACTGTAATAAAGGTCGATGACAGCCGCCATGCGCTGGCCCTGGTCTCCGCGGCGTTTTTTGGGTATCCGGCGGAGAAGATGACCGTTATCGGGCTTACCGGCACAAAGGGAAAGACCACCACGGCACATATGCTCAAGTCCATATTGGAGGCCTCGGGCGAAAAGGTGGGCATGATAGGCACTCTCGGGGCCGTCATAGACGGGGAGCTGGTGCACACAAAAAATACCACTCCGGAATCCTATGAGCTCCATTATCTGTTTTCAAGGATGGTTGGGGCCGGATGCCGGTACGCGGTGATGGAGGCGTCCAGCCAGGGCTTTAAAATGCACAGGACCGACGGGATTGAGTTCGATTACGGAGTTTTTCTCAATATTTCAAACGACCATATCGGCGAGGGCGAGCATAAGGATTTTGACGAGTATCTGTACTGCAAGAGCCTCCTTTTCCGCCAGTCCAGGGCGGGACTTGTAAACAGGGACGACAACTGCTGGCATGTGGTGACAAACGGCTCAGGCTGCAAAACCTACACCTTTGCCCTGGATAACGAGGCGGACTTTAAGTGCGATTCCGTCAAGGAGCTGCGCCGGGCGGGATTTCTTGGCAGCCGGTTTGGCGTGAAGTCGGAAAAGCTTACCGCGGAGTTTGACCTCAACATGCCGGGGCGGTTTAACGTGTATAACGCCATGGCGGCGGTGTCCGTGGCGGCCCTTTTGGGAATCGGGCCGGAAGCTGTGGAGAAGGGCCTCGGCAGCGTCCGCGTAAAGGGCAGGACCCAGGTGCTGCCTACGCCGGGGCACTACACGATCCTTATAGACTACGCCCATAACGCCGTCAGCATGGAGAGCCTTATGCTGATGCTTAAAAAATACGAGCCGGGCAGGCTCATCTGCCTTTTCGGCGGCGGCGGCAACAGGGCGAAATCCCGGCGGCTGGATATGGGCGAAATATCCGGAAAATACGCCGACCTCACCGTGCTCACCATGGATAACCCGAGGATGGAGACAGTGGAGGCCATAAACCGCGATATTAAGCTGGGGCTTATGAAGTATAACGGCAAATACGTGGAAATAGAGGACCGGGCTGAGGCAATCCGCTATGTTATCGACAACGCCAGGGACGGGGATATAATCGCCCTTATCGGCAAGGGCCACGAGGAGTATCAGGAGATACAGGGCGTAAAGCATTTTTTCTCCGAGGAGAAGGTCGTGGAAGAATATCTTAAGGAGAAAGCAAAATGAAGATTTTGAGAAAGCTTGCGGCGGTACTGGCGTCGTCGGCGCTTCTGACCGCCTTGCTGTGCGGCTGCGGACAGGAGGCCGGCTACGGAATGCACCATGTGGAGATAGAGGTGGCGGACTACGGCGTTATAGCGGTGGAGCTTGACGGCGATACGGCGCCCATAACCGTCTCAAATTTCGTGAATCTGGCCAGAAGCGGCTTTTATAACGGACTTACCTTCCACAGAATCATATCCGGCTTTATGATACAGGGCGGAGACCCGGAGGGCACCGGCGGGGGCGGCTCTGACAAGACAATAAAGGGTGAATTTTCCGCAAACGGCGTGAAGAACGATATTGAGCATATCCGGGGGACCATATCTATGGCCCGCTCCAGCGATTATGACAGCGCAAGCTCCCAGTTTTTCATCGTCCATGGGGACGCGCCGTGGCTGGACGGGGAGTACGCCGCCTTCGGTCATGTGACCAGCGGCATGGAGGTGGTTGACGCCATATGCGCCGACACGCCGGTACAGGACGGAGACGGTACGGTTGCGGCGGAGGATCAGCCGGTTATTGCCGAGATACGGGTCATCGACTGATTTTTAAAAAATAAAAATCACGGCAGCGGGAGAAAAAAGCCCCCGAAATCAAATCGGGGGCTTAAAAATTTGGCCTTAATTACTTAATATCCTCGCCGGTGAAATATTTCTTCAGCGGATGATAGAGTATTGCAAAAATTACAAGGCAAAGGGCCATGTCTATGGCGATGTAGCTTCCGTTATACACGGCGGAGTATAAATAGGGGTTTGTAAAGGTGTGGTTGAATACCTCTGTTGGCTCGTATATTTTGTAAATCGTGATGCCGCTTATGAAGCTGAAGATAAAGCGGGCGGCGGAGCCTGCCACGGCGCCGATGAATATGCCGCCCTTTCTGCCGCGGAAAAATCCGCAGACGCCCATGGCGCCGAAGGCCAGGATATAGTCCAGCAGCATGGACCAGGGGCCCCAGGCGTAAGCGCCGTCGAATATGAGCTGCAAAAGGCCGTATGCAAAGGACGCTATGAAGCCGCTTTTCGCGCCCCAGCGGCAGCAGTACAGGAATATGGGCAGCATACCTATGCAGACGCTGCCTCCGTTGGGAAGCTCAAAGAGCTTTAAGTATGAGAGCGCGGTGCCCACGGCGACCATTATGGCCCCTTCGCACAGCGCCCGCACATAGTAGTGGGACGTTTTTTTCTCTGTCATTTTCGTTTTCCTCCCGAAAATAAAAAATCCGTATTGCCCTGAGGCAATACGGTCTGTAGAAAGAG
This sequence comes from uncultured Oscillospiraceae bacterium, assembly GCA_964495095.1. Taxonomy (GTDB): domain Bacteria; phylum Bacillota; class Clostridia; order Oscillospirales; family Oscillospiraceae; genus CAZBUH01. The sequence continues at coordinate 23,392 of CAZBUH010000019.1, forward strand.
GCTTTTTAAATTCTTCTTCCTACGCCGGCATTACCCGGATCAGGTTTTAGGGTCCGGCGCTTCATTTAGCGCCATCTCAGCCGGGAAAACCCAGCACCCCTGTGCATGATGTATGATACAACGATTTAAATCAGTTGTCAAGCGGCAATTTCCGCTGCTGACGGGCAGATAAAGCAAATTATTTTCAAAAAACTCCTGACGTAAAGCGCGGTCGTATCGTTATCGCTGTAATTGGAGAGGAAAAAACAAATCGCTGCCGCGGTAATCCAGTCTGCTTTGTTCATATGATAAGCGGGGTAAATTCCGGGCTCGCTTCGCAGTGAGCCTATCATAAGCGGCTCACATTTGACGTTCAGCACATCCATGGCTCCCTTTTCCGGAAGCCCCAGCTTTTTCTTTGAAATATTCATAATCAGGCAGAACCGTTTCCGGTTATCCCCGTGACGGAATACCGTGTGATCCGAATACTGTATCCAGGGATGCTCGGCATCCGCTCCGTATGTTTCCGATATGTATTGCTGTAATTTCTTCACATTCACACTTTATGCCTCCCCGGCAAGGCGCTGCTCTTTCTATAATATAAAGGCTATAAAATCAACGCATCTTTTACACGGACGGGGCCTCGCTGCCGCATTTTCCCGAATAAAATTTCAATTTATTTTCCCTATTGACATTTTCGCTTGTATTTGCTATTATTATTAAGCGTTCCAAAGACAGCAGGTGGCTTCTGCCGTAAATCCTGCCGAGGATAGCTTACTAAATGGTTTGCTGTGCCTTTCCGTCTTTGGGCGGAAAGGCATTTTCATTTGGACGCACCTACTAATATCTGGAGGTGAAATCATGCCAAACGCACAGGTACTCAGCGAGAAGCAGACTATAGTTGCCGCCCTTAAGGAAAAGCTCCAGGGCGCGTCAGCCGGCGTTTTCGTTGACTATTCCGGCACAAGCGTCGCAACCGACACAGCCATGCGTAAGGAGATGCGCGAGGCCGGCGTTGACTACGCGGTAGTCAAGAACACCCTCGTCCGCTTCGCTATCGACGATGTGGGATTCGGTGAGCTGGACCCCATCCTTCACGGAAACACGGCCCTGGCCGTCAGCGACGACCCCATTGCACCCGCAAAGCTTATCTGCAAATACGCTGATGAGGAGAACAGCACCATCAGGATTAAGGCCGGCTTCGTGGACGGCAAGGTAATTTCCCCCGAGGAAGTTACAGCCCTGTCCAAGATGCCCAGCAAGGAAGTCCTTGTGGCCCAGGTACTTGGAACTCTGCTTGCTCCCATCTCCGGTCTGGCAAATGTCTGCAACGGAAATATCCGCGGCCTCGCGGTTGTCCTTCAGGCTATTGCCGACAAGAAATCCGCGTAACGCGGCATAACGTCAGCCGGGACGGAAACCGGAAAAAATAATATTAAAAATAATGGAGGAAATTTAAAATGGCTAGCGAGAAAGTTACCGCTCTTATCGAAGAAATCAAGAATCTGACTGTTATGGACCTCTCTGAGCTTGTACACGCTCTTGAGGACGAGTTCGGCGTATCCGCCGCTGCTCCCGCCGCTGTAGCTGTTGCCGCTGCTCCTGCTGAGGCTGCCGCTGCTGCTGAGAAGACCGAGTTCGACGTTGTTATGACCGCTTTCGGCGACGAGAAGATTAAGGTCATCAAGGTCGTCCGCGAGATCACCGGCCAGGGCCTTGCCGAGGCTAAGGCTACTGTTGAGGGCGTGCCCGCCACCATCAAGGCCGGCGCTTCCAAGGACGAGGCTGAGGAGATCAAAAAGAAACTCACTGATGTTGGCGCTACTGTCGAGCTGAAGTAAGTTTACTTACAAAAATTTAAAGGCCCCGGAGGATTTCCTGCGTGGTCTAAAGGAAGTATTTTATGTAAGAGGTGGTGCAGTCCTGAAAGGG
>CAZBUH010000020.1:0-25287 GCA_964495095.1 uncultured Oscillospiraceae bacterium
CCCGCCAGTAGGCGGCGTTGCAGGCGGTGAGCTTCAGGGCGTTGCCCTTTATGCGGCCGGTGGAATCCAGATGGGGCCCGGCGCAGAGGTCGGTAAACTCACCCTGCTTATAAAAGCTGATGGCCGCATCCTCCGGCAAATCGTTTATAAGCTCCACCTTGAAGGGCTCGCTCTTCATAAATTCAAGCGCCTCTTCCCGGGGCAGCTCAAAGCGCTCCAGCTTCAGCTTCTCCTTACAGATTTTCCGCATTTCCGCCTCAATCTGCTCCAGATGCTCCGGGGTAAAAGCAAAGGGCGCGTCCAAATCGTAATACCAGCCCTCGTCGATAGAGGGGCCGATGGCCAGCTTCACCTCGGGCCAGAGCCGCTTTACCGCCTGGGCCATAACGTGGGAGCAGGTGTGCCAATATGTCCTTCTGTATTCAGGGTTTTCAAAAGTAAATTTATTCTCGTCCAAACTACATCCTTCTTTCATCAAATTTTGCCGGCCGAAAATACAAAAAGCGCCCCGGACAATGTCAGGGGTGCTTAAAAATAAACACGGTTCCACCCTGCGTTTTACTCGCAGTCCGCTGTAACGGGCGTCCCCGTCCCGCTTGTTTCGCGGGCGGCTCGGGAGCGGTCTCGCCGCCGCGGACGCAGGATGTTCACAGCTTCCCATCCCTCTCTGAGCGCCCTTACGCCGGTTTGGTCTCCGTCAATGCCGTTTTAATGGAGGCAGTATACCACTGCAAAATAAAATTGTCAAGCAGCACTTAAGCGGCAGGTGCGGAGGGCCGGTATTCTGCGGAGCGTCAGCCGTTTTGCGGCCCCGGCGCACCTACTTGAGCCAGACAAATACGCAGAAAAGGATAAAGCACGTCAGCACCACGGCAAAAATCGCCGCCACCGACATGGACGCCAGCAGCACACCCCTTATAAGGGCGCGCTTTTCCTTCCCTGTCAGCTCCGGGCGCTCCGCCTCTTTTTCCTCCGGGCCGCGCTTTTTCTCCCGCCTGGGGATGCCCGTGTGCCAGGGCATCCCCTCCACGTTCATGTCGGCAATCACTCTGCCGTCATCGTCGTCATACTGCTTCTTTTTCATCGGTCGTCTTTTCCGTTATTTTAAGCTCTTCCATCTGCTTTTCAAATTTCCCGTTCTGCTCCGCCGTATTCAGCAGATGGCAGGCAGCAAAATGTCCCGGCTCCACTTCTCTGTAATCAGGCGTGCAGTATTTGCACATCTCCATGCACTCCTGGCACCTTGTATGGAACTTGCACCCCTTCGGCGGGTTTGCCGGCGAGGGGATGCTGCCCTGCAGCATAATCCTGTCCATCTTGTAGTCGGGGTCGGGCATGGGTATGGCGGAAAACAGCGCCTTTGTATAGGGGTGCAGCGGGTTTGCAAACAGCGCCTCCGTGTCGGCGTACTCCACCATATTTCCCAGATACATAACGCCCACGGTGTCGGAGATATGCTCCACCACGGAGAGGTCGTGGGAAATAAACAGATAGGTCAGGCCGAACTGCTCCTGCAGGCCCTTGAGCAGATTTATTATCTGCGCCTGAATCGACACGTCCAGAGCTGAAACCGGCTCGTCGCACAGTATGAAATCAGGATTCAGCGCCAGCGCCCTGGCTATACATATACGCTGCCGCTGGCCGCCGGAGAACTCGTGGGGATACCTGTCCCGGTGGTACTCCTGGAGGCCGCAGGCCCGCATTATCCTGGCCACATAGTCGTTCAACTCTTCCTTGGGCACGATTTCATGCTCTCTGACGCCCTCGGCGATTATCTCGCCTACCGGCAGCCTTGGCGAAAGGCTGGAATACGGGTCCTGGAAAATTATCTGTATCCTCGGCCGCATTTTCCGCAGCTCCTCCCGGGAGAGGGAAAAGATATCCACCCCGTCGAATTTCACCTCGCCGGAGGTCTTTTCGTGGAGCCGCAGTATGGTCCTTCCCACGGTGGACTTTCCGCAGCCAGACTCGCCCACAAGGCCCATTGTCGTGCCGCGCTTTATTTTAAAGGATATGCCGTCCACGGCCTTTACCTCGCCGGAGGCCCGACCCAGGAAATTGGCCTTTATGGGAAAATATTTTTTAAGGTCTGTGACCTCAAGGAGGTACTCACTGTTCTGATTTTCAATTTTTTCACTCATATCACAGTTCCTCCAAATTCACAGGATGGGGATAACCCATCACCTCGCCCTGGCCCTCAAAGCGCCAGCAGGACACAATGTGGGTGTCGCCTATCTTTATCTCCGGCGGGTACTCTCCGTGGCACTTCTCGGTACAGTATTCGCACCTGTCGCGGAAATAGCAGTAGTCCGGCATATTTACCGGGTTGGGGACGCTGCCGGGGATGTTGTAGAGCCTGTCAACCTTCTTGCCCACCACGGGCTTCGACTTCATAAGCCCTATGGTATAGGGATGGGACGGGTGGTGGAATATCTCCTGGCTGGTGCCCTTTTCCACAACCCGGCCTGCGTACATGACCACCACGTAGTCGGCCATATCCGCCACAACGCCCAAATCGTGGGTTATCAGCATAATGGAGCTTTTTGTCTTTGCCTTAAGCTCCTTCAGCAGGTCCAGTATCTGGGCCTGGATTGTCACATCCAGAGCCGTGGTAGGCTCGTCGGCGATTATAAGCTGCGGGTTGCAGGCCAGTGCCATGGCTATCATGACGCGCTGGCGCATACCGCCGGACAGCTCGTGGGGATACATGCTGTAGACGCCGTCGGCGTTTGCTATGCCGACCATTTTCAGCATGTCTATGGTGTGGGCCTTGTATATCCCGCCCAGCTCTTTGCGGCTTTTCCCTTTGATTTCGTCCCCGAAAAGGTCGCCGGCGTGGAGCGCTATTACCTCGTCCACCTGATCTCCGATGCGGAAAACGGGATTAAGGCTTGTCATAGGCTCCTGGAATATCATGGACATGCGGCTTCCGCGCAGCTCCTGCATCTTCGCTGCCGGAGTCTTTACAACGTTCAGCGCCGTGCCGTCGTCCATGTTAAAGCGTATCTCGCCGCCCACTGTCTGGCCCTGGGGGCGCTGCAGAAGCTGCATAAGTGAGAGCGACGTTACGCTCTTTCCGCAGCCGGACTCGCCCACTATGCCAACAGTGGAGCACTTCGGCACGTCGAAGGTAATGCCGTCCACCGCGTGGACAACGCCGGCGTCTGAGAAAAAGTAGGTGCAGACGTTGTCAAACTCCACGATGTTGTCAGGGTTTTTCATTTTTGTGGTGTATTTTTCCGGGTCATGCTCCGCCGCGTTTCGCTCCTTTTCAAGGCGGCGTGCGGTTTTCGCGTTAAAGCGGGCTATTTTTTTAGACTCGCTGCCGGATATATATAAGCTTTTCTTATTGCTCCTGCTCATAATACCGCACCTCCCTTATCGCTTCATCTTCGGGTCGAAGGCGTCGCGCAGGCCGTCTCCCACGAAGTTGAAAGCAATAACCGTGAGACAGATCAGGCAGCCCACAGGTATCCAGATATAGCTGTAGCGCACCATGCTCTCAGCCGAAGACGCCACAGAATTTATCATGGTGCCCCAGGTCGCCAGCGGGTGCTTTACGCCCAGGCCCAGGAAGGACAGGGTGGACTCATAAAGTATGACCGAGCCAAGGCCCATGGTGGCCGTTACTATAAGCTGCGGCATGACGTTTGGTATAAGGTGACGGAATATGCGCCGCCCGGCCCGGATTCCGGTTGCCTCCGCGGCGGTCATGAACTCCTGCTCCCTGAGGGAGAGGATCTGTCCGCGCACCAGACGCGCAACGCTGGCCCAGCCGAGGAAGCCCAGCACTGCCATCATCCACATAAGGCGCATGTAGGCGTTCATCTTCATTGAATCGAACAGCGCACCCAAAATTATCATTATCGGCAGGGTGGGGATGCAGTAGAAAATATCCACAAGCCGCATGATAAGGTTATCCACCCAGCCGCCGAAATAGCCGGCGATACCGCCCATTATGATGCCCAGCAGGGTCTCAAGTATAACGACCACAAATCCCACCAGGAGCGATACGCGCCCGCCGTACATCATACGGGCCAGCACGTCCATGCCGTCGCCGTCGGTGCCAACAGGGTGGCTCAGTGACGGTGATGCATAGATGTCGATGAGGTACGAGGTCTGGTCGCAGCTCAAAACATACTGGCCGGTTTTGCGGGTCACGGTTATATCGGTGTCTACATATATAAGGTTTCCGTTTTCGTCATACAGATATTCGCCGCTGCTGCCCAGCTCCGGCAGCTCATAGGTAAACTGAGAGGTGGACAGCCCTCCGGCCTCCATTTCCTCAATAACCTCCTGGGCGGCCTTTTTAAAGCCGAAAGCCAGGGAATCCTCGCCGCTGTAAGCGCGGACCACAAATGTGGAGAACATGGCGAACTCACTTTCTCCTTTATAAATGATATGCTCGTCCCCATCGCTTTTTATGGTATATTCCGTGCCGTCGGCGGTAAAGCTGCCGTCGCCGTACAGGGCCATATAGGCGCTGGTCTTAAAGCTGTCGCTGAGGACGGAGCCGGACTCATAGGCGTCCAGCACGTAGTTTGTGCCCACCATGGCTGGGACCGTGCCGCTCACATACGAGACGGTGTAGGCGCCGTTACTTTCCGAAAGGGCGTAATCCCGGCCGTCATAGCTGAAGGACGCGCTTCCTGCCTCCGCAGCAGCCGAGGCGGCGTCCTCAAAGCCGGAGTCCAGGGCCTCGCCTGTATATGTAAAGCCGCCGTCCGTCTTTGGTATTATGTTGTATACGCTCTTTTTCGCCATTTCCAGCACGTAGTCGCGGCCGTCATAGGTGAACTCCGTGGCGTCGGAATCCAGCGCGGCCTTTATGGCGTCCAAAGCGCCGGCGTCCATAGTGCACTCACCCGTAAAGGAGTTGTAGGTGCCCGCAGCAGCGGCGCTGCCGAAGGAGGCAACCGTCTCAATCTGGGCGGAATTTATGACGTACACGTTATCGCCCAGCTTCTGTATGCTGTACTGGGAGCCGTCGGTGCCGGTAACGTCCATCTGCTCTGTCCCCTGGGATTCCATCTGGGGGATATAGGTATTGAGGCTGTTGGAAACTGAATAGTGGACCTTTATATTCGGGTCTATCTGATAGGCCACATACTCCGTGCGCTCCGTAGCGCTGGCATAGTTTACGGGTATGGCCTCATACTTGTAAAATATCTGTGTCTGGGAATAGGAGTAAAACAGCGGCCCGGCAAAGGAAAACAGGAACATGACAATAAGGATTATACTTCCCACAATGGCAAGCCTGTTGCGCATAAAGCGCTTAAACACCAGCCTGCCGGGGCTGAGGACCTTTACGCGCCTGGCGTCGTCCAGACGCATTTCATTATCCTCTGACTCCTGGAGCTTTTCCCGGGCTTCACGCTGTTTTAAGATTTCATTGAAATTTTTACCGTTCATTTCCGCACCTCCTTACTGTACGCGCACTCTCGGGTCAACCACGGCATACAGGATGTCGGAGATAAGGTTGCCCAAAAGGGTCAGTATGGCCATAAATGCAAGGTAGAACATAGTGAACGGTATATCGCCGTTTATCATGGACTGATATGAGGCATAGCCTATTCCGGGAACGGCGAAAAGCGTTTCGGTTATAAGCGCGCCGGCGAAAAGGCCCGGCAGGCTGCCGCCAAGTATGGTTACCAGCGGTATAAGGGTGTTGCGGAAGGCGTGGCGGCCTATGACCTTCCCTTCCGGCAGACCCTTGGCGCGTGCGGTGCGGATATAGTCGGCGTTCAGCACCTCAAGCATATTTGTGCGGGTATATCTCATAAGGCTGCCAATGCTGACTATCGTAAGGCATACGGTGGGCAGCACCATATGCTTTGCAATATCCAGTATCTGCTGCCATTGATTCATGTTTATGAAATCCCGGCTCTGCATACCGGATATATCGAACCATCCCAGCTTTACCGCGAAAACAAGCTTTAGAAGGGACGCGAGGAAGAAGGTCGGCATTGAGATGCCTATAAGCGATACCACTGTGACGGTGTAATCCGTGACGCTGTACTGCTTTACCGCCGCTACGACACCCAGGGGAATGGCTATGATAAGCTCAAGGATAAAGGAGGCAAGACCGAGGGCAAAGCTATACCACACGGTGTCGTTGAATTCCTGGGTTACGGGCACGGTAAAATACCAGCTATCCCCGAAATCACCTTTGACTGCGGAACCCAGCCAGGTGAAGAATCCCTGGACTACGCCCTTATCCATACCGTACTGAGCATTCAGCTCAGCTATCCACTCCTGCGCGCTTTTCTGGCTGCCCGGCTGGGTCGCAAGCTGCCGGGCGGTCGTCTCAACGTAGCTTGACGGAAGAGAATACATCAGCAGGTATATTATAAACATCACGAAAAACAGTATGACGACTGACAGAGCCAGTCTCTTTGCTATAAATTTTGACATTTATATCACCCTTAATCTGTTCTGCTCAAAAGGAGCCCGCAGAGAGCAGGCTCCTTTTAAATTTGCTGCTCTTCCGGCAGTTTAGTTCATTTCAAGGTTCTGGATATCCCTGTACCATGACCAATACGTGGTAATATCAGGCGTCATGGTATCCATGTTGATACGCTCAGTAGAGTAGACATATGCCTCCTGGCGCTGATATACCGGGATCTCAACGCCCCAGTCCATGATAATGTCAAGGCACTGCTTATAGAGGCCCTTGCGGTAAGCGTTGTCGGCGCTGGAGCGGGCGGAATCGATAAGCTCGTCAAGCTCCGCGTCCTGAATGCCGTAGTGGTTGGACTCGGTGCTGCCCTCAAGGCCCACAACGTTGGTGCTGTAATAGACCTGCTTCATATCGGGGTCTGCCGAGCCGCCCCAGGCTGCGCACCAGATCTCGCCCTCGCCGGCCTCCAGAACATTCCAGATGACGTTGGAATCGGAGGGGTCGTTTATCTCAAGGGTGATGCCGATGGAGGCCAGCGCCTCCTTGGCGGCTGTGCAGATGCCGAAGGACGGGTGGTTGCCGGTGCCGTCTGCCGGGCAGATAACCTCATAAGCCATCTCAGCTCCGGCGGGAGCCGCGGTGAATTTGCCGGAGGCCTCGTCCCAGGTATATCCGGCAGCCTTCAGGTACTCGACGGTCGCGCTCAGTGCCGCCTCGTACTTCTGCTCCTCGGTCATATCGGCGGAATAGATGGGAGTGCCGTCAACTGCGGTGGAATACGCTACGGTGTAGCCCTCGTCAGAGGAGCGGGGCGCCGCCCAGGAGCAGTTGGTGATAGGATAGTTTATAATTGCGGCGCGGTCGCCGTAGTAGGAATCGATAGCAGTATCGCGGTAAACGGCAAACAGTGTGGCAAGGCCCTTGCGCAGATTCTTGGATGCCTCGCTGTCTTTCTGGTCGCCCACCTTCACGTTATCGGCGTTGATGCCGATGTAGCCGTAGCCGTTGAAGTCTGTGGCGATAGTGGTAATGATATTTCCGGTAAGCTCGCCGCTGTCGTTATATTCCTTGATGGCAGCCACGTCAGCGTCATTGAAGTTTATGTTGGAGAGGTCGAAGGTGCCGGAGACGACGCCGGTAAGCTTGTCGTCGGAGGACGTCTCCTGGAACAGGAGGTTGGTGATCTTCGGGCAGCCCTTCCAGTAGTTCTCGTTGGCGGTCAGGGTGACGACGCCGTTTTCATAGCTCACAAACTTGTAGGGGCCGGCGCCGAGGGGCGTGGTGGTCTTGGACTGTACGATGGAGAGATCGCCCTTCGGGAATCCGAACTGGTTGTTTTCATAGTCGTACTGGTCTACGTCGCCATAGTAGTGCAGCGGGGCGATAGCCATGTTGAACTGATAGATTGCGGTGGCGTCAAACTCGCTCATGGTCACGGTCAGGCTGTAGTCGTTGTTTTTAACGATACCGGCGATGCTGTCTATGGAGCCGCCGGCCTCCTCGTCAAGAGGACCCATGGTGGCGATAAACTCCTGCTTTGCGAAAGTGAAGAGGCTTGTGTTGGCAGTCTCTACGGTGTCGATGGTCACAAGATCGCCGTCGTTTGAATAGTAGATGGCGTTCCAGTAATCCTCATAGGTGGGGAAGGCAGTCTCAAGATCGAAGGTAGAGCCATTCTCGTCGGGGATAACGAAGTTGCCGTCATCGTCAAAATCGCCGTAGCCCCATACATACATGCCAAGGGCCACCTCGTCATTGTTTACCATGCTCAGATAATCGCTGTACTCACTTACGCAGTAGTTGCAGATATCGGCGGCAAACTTCTGGCCGGCGGCGTCCATAATGTCGCCCCAGTAGGCTGTGCCAAGCTCGCCGTGGGAAGTGTCGTCCTGGCCGGCGGCGTAGATTTCGTCGGCAAGAGCGGCGTACTTATCGTAAATGGCGCTGGACACGCCTGTCTGATACTCCTGCATACCAACTATCGGCAGGGAGCTGAAGGTGGTGCTTCCTGCATAGTTGGGATCCGAATATACATACATTGAGAATATAACGTCGTCGGCGGTGAGGGGCTCTCCGTCGGAGAACACTATGTCGTCACGGAGCTCAAAGTCATAAGTAATGGTGCCGTCGTCATTCTGGGTTACGACACAGTTGGCAAGGCCGTAATACGTATAATCCGTGCCGTTGTAAGCGACTGTCTCGCCATCTATGGAATTTAAGAGCATATTGGCCTCTCTGTCGGAGTCCAGAAGGACGACCGATACCAGATCGGCTATCTCAAGGTCATAGGTGGTCTTTGCAAAGAACGGGCTGAACTTCTGGGAGAAGTTGCTCTCGCCTACCACCAGGGTATCGGCGCCGGTATACGGCTCGGCTGTTTCTTCAGGTTCCTGGGTTTCCGCGGCGTTGCCGTTCGAAGCTTCAGTCGGAGCTTCAGTCGGATCGGAAGTTTCAGTTTCCGTACCGCAGCCTGACATCAGGCATAGGACCATTGCCATGGCCATAAGCAATGCCAGGAATCTTTTCATACTTTTGGTTTTCATTTGATGAAAATCCTCCTATTTATAAAATTTTATTAAAACGGAAAACCGTGTTAATAACATCCCATCGTGTTGACACCGTCAACACGAAAAGCGCCGGCGCTTTTCGGCATATTTTTTATTTCCCAAAATTGTGTTAAAATCAGCTCATATTTTCCGGGCCCGCTGCTGAGGATCGAAAATGCGCGTTATTTTTTAACCGTGTTCAGCTCCCGCCGGCGGAAAAACACCGACGCGGCGCAGGCGCACTCAACAGCCGTCAGTCCGCAGAAAATTATATCCTGCGGTATGTATAAAAGCTCCGGGCTCGAGGCCGTAACTATAACGTCCCCTATGAGCGCCGCCAGGGAAAGGACAAAAACCATAAAGGAGCTTTTTACTATCCGCTCGTACGTCTTGTCCCGCTGCTCCCGGGTGTACGGCGGCTCTGCTGCAGCCAGGCTGTAAACCCCGAAGGACAGATACAGCAGCGGCAGGAAGCTCACCGCCAAAGGCCCGGACACATATATTCTGTGGGCCGCAAAGGTGTTCAGGCACAGGGCCGATATAAGGGCCGCCCAGGCGATGGCCGCGGCCGCCGCATGGCGGACCCGGAGCTTTTTTAAATCGGTGCCCTCAGGATAGACGAAATACTGCCCGGTATAAACCGGCACGGTTTTCGGCTTTTTCCCCGTCTCCTCCCGGTTTTCAAGCCGGTAGTCGCCGGAATATTTCTTTGAAATCACGGCCCTCACCTTTCAGAAGGTCATTCTCCTCGGGAGAATTGTCATATTTGTTAAAAATAAAAACATTTAATTAATTATATATTTTTAAGCTTTATTAGTCAAGCGCATATTCCCGCTTAAATTTTGTAAACCGCATATATTATATAAAAAACTGCGCATTTTTTACGTTTTGTAATATTGGCCTTTATGTGGTAGAATAGGAGATGTAACGATCGCAGCAGGCGGCCCGCCGTGTTTTTTCCCGGCGCTTCCCCCGCTTCTTCGGTCCGGGCGCCCTCCGGGCGCTGCAAACAGATATTTATACGGAGGCCTGAAAATGGATATTTCACACATACTTTCCGCCTGCGACCACACCCTTTTGAGCCAGACGGCCAGATGGGAGGATATAAAAAATCTCTGCGATGAGGGGCTGGAATACGGCTGCGCCTCTGTCTGCATCCCTCCCTCCTATGTAAAACAGGCGGCGGAATACTTAAACGGCAGGCTGCCGGTGTGTACGGTCATCGGTTTTCCAAACGGATACAGCACTGCGGCGGTAAAATGCTTCGAGGCCCGGGACGCCATAGAAAACGGCGCCCAGGAGATAGATATGGTCATAAACCTCGGCCTTGTAAAGGACGGACTTTTCAGCCGGGTTGAGGACGAGATACGCGCCGTAAAAGCGGCCTGCCACGGCCACATATTAAAGGTGATAGTCGAAGCCTGTATGCTGACGGAGGATGAAAAAATCCGCCTCTGCCGCGCCGTGACGGACGCCGGGGCAGATTTTATAAAGACCTCCACGGGCTTCGGCGGCGGAGGGGCCACCCTTCACGACGTAGAGCTTTTCCGTGAGCATATAGGCAAAAACGTCAGGATAAAGGCCGCCGGCGGCATACCCGGGCCGAAGGAGGCGGCGGAGCTTATTGAGGCCGGGGCCTCCCGGATAGGCACCAGCCGGGTGGTAAAGGCGGTAAAATCAGCATCCGGAAACTGTTGACACAAGCTCACGATAAGTGTATAAAAGGGATTGGATAATATGGATAAGGATATCGGCATATACATACACATACCCTTCTGCGCCAGCAAATGCGCCTACTGCGCCTTCTGCTCCGTGGCAGGTCACGACGAATGGATAAAAGAATACAGGAACGCCCTTGTGCGCCACATAAAAGAGTCCGGCCCCCAGCTCTCGGGCTACACCGCCGACACAGTCTATTTCGGCGGAGGCACCCCCAGTTATTTCGGTGCGAGGAACATCGCCGCCGTTTTAAACGCTCTTAAGCAGTACGGAAAAATACTGGTGGACTCCGAGATAACCGTGGAGGCAAACCCCGACAGCGTAACCCAGGCGGGCCTGCTCCGTCTGCGCCGCGCCGGCGTCAACAGGCTCTCTCTCGGTATGCAGTCGGCAAACGACGGGCTTTTAAAGAGCCTTGGCCGTCGGCACACCTTCGCCCAGGTGGAATCGGCGGTGTCCATGGCCCGCAAGGCCGGCTTTGACAATATAAGCCTGGACCTTATATACGGCCTGCCCTCCCAGACAAAGGAGGACTGGGCGGACACTCTCTCAAAGGCGGCAAAGCTGAAGCCGGAGCACATATCCTGCTACGGCCTCGCCATCGAGGAGGGGACGCCTCTTTATGAGTTTAAGGACTCCCCTTTTATCCCCGACGACGACACCCAGGCCGACATGTACCTCTACACGGTGGAGGCGCTGGAGCGCTACGGCTACAAGCAGTATGAAATTTCAAACTTCTCGCTCCGGGGCTACGAGTCCAGGCACAATCTCAAATACTGGCAGGGCCGGGAGTATATGAGCTTCGGCGCCGCGGCCCACTCCTATATCGGCGGCTACAGATACAGCTATGTAAGCGATGTGCGCAAATACATAGACGGCATAATGTCCGGCGGCACGGTGATAGACCAGAATGACAGGATAGACCGTTTTGAAAAAAGCTGCGAATACCTGCTCCTCAGCCTGCGCACAACCCACGGCATAAGCGAGGAGGAGTACCGGAATTTGTACCCCTGCTCCTTCCGGCCGGCGGAGGATTTGCTTAGGACCTACGAGAGCCACGGCTGGGCGCTGTTTTCCGACGGCCGCTGGAGCTTCACTCCCCAGGGCTTTCTCATTTCAAATACGCTTATCGGCAATATAATCGACGCCCAGGCCTCGGAAAAGCTTTCCGTTGGCACTCCCTGGAAAAAGGAGCCTTCGGAATACGAATATCAATACACAATGTTTAAAAACAGCGTAAACACCCAGTTATTCCATGGCATATAGGAAGCCTTTCAGCCAACGATATACATATAAAAAGTTACATTCCTTGTAGCAAAACGTAATTAACCTGTAATGCTTTTCTCTCAGGAAAAGATATATAATGTATTAAATAAAAAGCAACACATTTGTTTCTAAATAAAAGGTGGAGATCAAAATCAAACTGTTTGGTAATACAAAGGGAAGCCGCGCAGCAAAAAGCGCCCAGGCCGGGAAAAAATCGCCGGTGCCTGAGAGAAAAGCACAGAGCACGGCGGCTAAAAATCAGAGCAGGAAAAAGAAGAAAAAATCCCGCGGCGGGCTCATCGCGGTGATTGTGATAGTTGTGCTTATCGCCGCCGCAGCCGGCGGATTTGCCTACATCGGCAGCACCGCCCGGAACAGCGGCGTCATATACCCCAACGTCTATATAAACGATGTAAACGTAGGCGGCATGACGGCGGCGGAGGCCGCCGCCGCCCTCGACGACAAATGGGTGGACGTATACGAGGGCCAGACCCTTGTGGTCCGCTTCCCGGCGGATAAGGCACTGGAAATACCGGCGGAGGATGTGGTGCTCAGCGACACCGGCGTGGACGCCGCTGTGGAGAACGCCATGGCATACGGCCGGGACGGCGGCTTTTTCTCCAACACCATAACCTATATAAAGAGCCGCAGCAGCCGCACGGATTTAAATTCCTACGCCTCCACCACCTTCGACGAGGATAAGATACGGGAGCTTATATCCGCAGTGGCCAGGGATTTGAACGCCAACGAGCTTCAGAACTCCTACACCGTGGAGGATGACGTTATAACCGTCGTCAAGGGCGCAAAGGGTATGCTGGTGGACGAGGACGACGTTTTCAGCATCGTTCTCAGCGCCTTCACCAACGGCGATTTTACCGAGATTGAATACACGCCGAAGGTGACGGAGCCGGAGTCCATCGACCTTCAGACTATTTACGACGGCATTTTTGTGGAGCCTGTCTCCTCTGTGTACGATCCGGAGACCGGCGGGGCGACCAGCTCCGTAACCGGCGTGAGCTTTGACATGTCCGAGGCCCAGGAGCTTTACGACAGGGCCGAGGACGGCGACAAGATCACCATCCCCCTTATCTACACCGAGCCCGAGATTACCGAGGAGCAGCTTACGGAGCTTCTTTTCCGCGATGTTCTGGCCACAAAGACCACCTATCAGGCCAGCACCTCAAACCGTATGACGAATATATCTCTCGCCGCTCAGGCTGTAAACGGCCTTATCATGAATCCCGGCGACACCTTCTCCTTTAACGACGTGGTGGGTGCGCGCACAGCGGCCAAGGGCTACAAGGAGGCCGCCGCGTACGCAAACGGCGAGGTGGTTCAGGATATCGGCGGCGGCATCTGCCAGTTGTCCTCCACTCTCTACTACTGCACTTTATATTCAAATCTCGAAGTGGTTGACAGAACCTGCCACATGTACACCGTCGGCTACCTGCCCCTGGGTCTTGACGCCACAGTGGCCTGGGGCGCCATCGACTACAAATTCAAGAATAATTCCGACTACCCGATAAAGATAGAATGCTACGTAAGCGGCCAGAACCTCACCGTGAATTTCTACGGCACAAAGCTGGACGACACTTACGTGCAGACCTCATACGAGATAGTAAAGACCATCCCCTACGACACCATCACCCAGGAGGACGAGTCCGTTACCACCGGCAGCAAGGTGAAAACCTCCGGCCACACCGGTTATCTGGTGGACACCTACTTCTATCTCTACAACGGCGACGGCTCGCTTATAAGCAAGACATACCTTTCCCGCAGCAACTATTCGAAGCAGGACCGGGTGATATTGGTGCCGGTGGAGGCGTCGCCGTCTCCGTCGGTGTCACCGTCGGAGGAGCCCACCCCGACGCAGACAGCGGCTCCTACAACGGCGCCCACTCAGCCGGCGGAGCCCACCGCGGAGCCTACGCAGACGCCCACCGAGCCTCCCGCAGCGGAGCCTCCGGAGACCTCAGACGCGCCGGCCGAGTAAAATCAAGGAGAGCTTACATATGGACAGAATGGAAAAAGTGGACCTTCTGCGTCAGGATATAGACGTACATCACAACTGCTGTCAGACGGTGCTTATGGCCTTTGCCGATGAGTGCGGCCTCTCAGATGAGCGCTGTATGGAGCTTGGCTCCTACTTCGGCAGCGGCATGAGCATGGGAGCGACCTGCGGGGTCATAACCGGCGGTCTTATGGCCATCGGCCTTATGGGCGGCTCCCCTGAGGACGCGGCAAGCTTCAAAAACACCCTGCGCCAAAGGCACGGGGCTGTAAACTGCGCCGACCTGCTCCGCATCTCCGCCGAAAAAGAGGGCATAGACTTCAGCAAAAAGGCCCATTGCGACGGCCTTATCCGCGAGGCTGTACAGCTTATAGACGAAATAATGAAAAAATAAAAAAGACATGTAAACCCCCTCCGCGCTTATAAGCGCGGAGGGGGTTTTATTTTATTTTCCCGCCGGCCCGCTTTCACGGTCTCTTTTTTCAAAGGGCCAGGCCATAAGCGGTGAAAACAGCTTTGCCGCATGCTTTTCCGACAGCGCCAGCGTTATTATAAGCGCGGCGCCGAGAGTTATAAACCCCCTGTGGGGCAGCCCCGCCAGCACGCCGGTTTTCTGTACCGCCTTTACTATAAAGCCGTGGAGCATATACACCGTCATGGTGTGCTGTCCCGCCGACGTCAGTACCGGTATCTTTACGCCTGGGGACATTAAGAGCATTGCCGCCGTTATAACGGCCGCGGCCCCGAGCCCCAAAATCCTGTAGAGCATCCGTGACGCCGCCGCGCTGTACGGCCCGGCGTTATAAAACCAAACCGCGTTTATCTTATCGCCCAGCAGAAATACCAGCACAAGGCACCCGAGGGCGGCGGCGCACAGCGCCGGCCTTATCCAGCGGAGCAGCCGCTTTTCCCGCTCCCCGGGAGCACAGACCGCCTCATACAGCCCTGAATGCCGGAAATAATATCCCGCCAGGAAAAACGGCATATAAACCAGTATCCGCGAGAGGCTGCCCACATAGCCCGCGTATTTGTCGTAGCCCGCCAGCAGGGCCGCCGCCGTCACCGCCGCCATATTTACGGCACGGCGCTTTATGCTGTCCGTCTCGAAAAACGGCAGCAGAAGCATCCAGACCATGCAGGCCAGAAGATACCACATTATCCAGTAGGGCATTGTGTATGAAAACGTCTCCTCTGTCCCCAGCCAATACCGGGCAAAGAGCAGATACAGCGTCTGGAATATCAGATACGGATAGGCCAGTTTCCGGGATATCCTCTTTACTGAAGACGAGGCAAATACCCCCGTGGTGAACACGAAAGCCGGCATATGAAAGAGGTATATCATGTTATAGAGCACGCCGCCGAATTTAAACGGCACCACGGCGCACAGATGCCCCAGCACCACAAGAAATATCAGCGCGCATTTCATATTGTCCAGCTTATAGTTTCTCACTTTCTCACATCCCCGGAGTTTTGGCCCCTGTGTGGGTCTTATATCAAAACCGGCAAATCCCTAAAAATTCAGGGACACCACTATGCTTATCGTGTTTATGACCATATGCAGAAATATCGGTGCCCAGATGGAGCGGCCCTTCTCATATGCCCAGCCCAGCGCTACGGAGGCCGGGACATACTGGAGCAGATACACAAGCAGCGTCCAGCTGAAACCGTTTAAAAGATACTGCCACAGATGGTATACGGAAAAAAGCAGCGCCGAGACCGCATAGGCCAGTATTCTGCTTTTGCTGTGCAAAGTGCCGAAAACCACGCCCCGGAAAAGGCACTCCTCCACGATTGGGGCCAGCAAAACGGACACCGCTATCATCACGTTCTTATTTATCTGCACCTGCTGCAGCACGGCGGCGCTGTTGGGGTTTGTGAGGCCGTCCATAAAGAACATCATGACTATTGACACGGCATAGAGCAGGGCGTATTCAAAAATATAGCCCAGCACCACCGCCTGTACGGTGTTCAGTATATTGTCGCAAAAATCAGAAAAGGAATTTTTAAGGAACCTGTGCATGAATATAAAGACCAGAACAACGCTCACCGCGTAATAGATAAAATTCAGGTGGGTGGAGCTTATGGTTATATTTGCCGCCGGAAACACATAGAGCGACAGCAGGTTCATTATAATCGGCAGGGCGAATACGTGCACCGGCAGGTAAAACCAGCCGAATATTTTTTCTGTTTTCTGCATCGGCAGCGAAAAGGGTTTGTTTTTCAATCTCAGACCTTCTTTTTAAACTCAAAAAGCATATTCATCGCCTCAATAGGCGTAATGGTGTTTATATCCGTGTTCCTGAGGGTCTCGGCTATCTGGGCAAGGCCCATGTCCTCAAGGGAGAACTGGCTCTCCGGCGGCTTCTCCGGGTTTTTCCGCGGGGCGCTGTCCCCAGCGCCCGTCACCATGGAGGCCAGCACCGCCTTGGCCCTTTTTATAACTGTTTCCGGCACTCCCGCAAGGCCGGCCACCTCAATGCCGTAGCTGTCATCGGCGCCGCCGGGGACTATTTTCCGCAGGAAAATTATATCGTCTCCCCGCTTTTTTACGGAGATATTGAAGTTTTTAACGGAGCTGAGCTCATTTTCAAGCTCCGTAAGCTCGTGGTAGTGGGTGGCGAAAAGGGTTTTCGCCCCCAGCTTTTTTTCGTCGGAGCAGTATTCCAGCACCGCCCTGGCGATGGACATGCCGTCGTAGGTGGAGGTGCCCCGGCCTATCTCGTCCAGAAGTATAAGGCTCTTTTTCGTGGCGTTTTTAAGGATATCCGCCACCTCGGTCATCTCCACCATAAAGGTGGATTTTCCGGCGGAAAGATCGTCGGAGGCCCCTATCCTTGTGAACACCCTGTCCACCACCCCGATATGGGCGTATTTCGCCGGGACAAAGCTGCCCATCTGAGCCATAAGCACCATAAGGGCGGTCTGGCGCATATAGGTGGATTTGCCCGCCATGTTCGGGCCTGTGATTATGGCCGTGCGGCAGCCGCCTGAATCCAGCACAACGTCGTTGGGCACGAAAAGCGAAGATTCCTGCACGGCCTCCACCACGGGATGGCGGCCGTCCTTTATCTCAATAACGCCGCCATCGTCCACCTCCGGCATACAATATCCGTTTTTCACCGCCACAAAGGCCAGGGAGCACAGGGCGTCCGCCTGGGCCACGGCGGAGGCGGTGTCCTGCACACGGTGGACCTGGGAGGCTATTTTATCGCGCACCTCCACAAAGAGCCTGTATTCCAGCGCCTCAAGCCGGTCCTTGGCTGTGAGGAGCTCGTCCTCCAGCGTCTTAAGCTCCTGTGTTATAAATCTCTCGCAGTTTGCAAGGGTCTGCTTTCTCACATAGTCCAAGGGCACGTCCTCGGACATGGAACGTGGTATCTCGATATAGTAGCCGAACACCTTGTTGTAGCCCACCCGGAGCTTTTTCCCGGTGCGCTCCTTCTCCTTTGCCTCAATCTGGGCCAGCATGTAGGTGCTGTTGTTGAGAAGATCCCGGAGGTGATCCACCTCCTGGCTGTAGCCCTCTCTTATTATGCCTCCCTCCCTTACGGAGAAGGGCGGCTCGTCGCATACGGCGCTGTCGATAAGCTCCTTTATATCCCCCAGAAGATCCATTTTTGAAAGCTCTTTAAGGAGGCGGCTCTGCTTGCCCTTTAAAAGCTCCGCCACCCTTGGCAGAGGCGTTATGGAGTTGGATATGGACACAAGGTCGCGGCAGTTTGCGCTGCCGTAGACCACCTTGCTTATAAGCCTTTCAAAATCCGACACGTCCCGTAGGGCTATTATAAGCTCCGACCGGGCCACAGTGTCGTTTACAAGGTCGTTTACCGCGGCGAGGCGGCGGTTTATTATGGCCGGGGACAGCAGCGGCCTGCTTATCCAGGAGCGTATCATGCGGCTGCCCATGGGCGTTTTTGTCTTATCCAGCACCCAGAGGAGGCTGCCCCGCTTCTCCTGGGTTCTGAGCGTCTGGGTGAGCTCCAGATTGCGCACCGTCTGGTAGTCGAGCTCCATATACTGCCCGCCGGCGGTATAGAAATTCAGTGTGTTTATATGGGATAAATCGGTTTTCTGGGTTTCCGTTATGTACGATATAAGCGCTCCCACGGCGCACACGGCGCTGTGTATTTCGGCGATGCCCAGGTCGTCCAGGCTGCTTACGGAAAACTGCTCGCAGCAGCGCATGGCCGACTGCATATAGTCAAAGCGCCCATCCTCGGTCTGGGCAAGGCAGCTCAGCTTCAGGGATACGAATTCAGATATATCCTCGTTCTCACCCGCTCCGGCGTTCATAACTATCTCCGACGGCATAAAGCGGCCCAGCTCGTTTACAATATGGGCCGGGGCGTTATCCTTAAACGAGGTGGCGCAGATCTCCCCCGTTGTAACGTCCGCAAAGCACACCGCCCCCTCCTGTCCGGCAAGGCAGACGGAGGCGAGGTAATTTGGCTTTCCCTCGTCCAGCACGGAGGCGTCCATAACGGTGCCCGGCGTGACGATGCGTATTATATCCCTGTCCACCAGCCCCTTTGCCGTGGCCGGGTCCTCCATCTGCTCGCAGATGGCCACCTTGTAGCCCTTGGCTATAAGCCTCGATATGTACGCCTCGCTGGAATGGTAGGGCACGCCGCACATGGGCACCCGCTCATCCGGATTTTCCGTACTCCTGTCCCTTGTGGTCAAAGTCAGGTCAAGCTCTTTGGAGACGAGCCTTGCGTCGTCCTCGAACATCTCATAAAAATCACCCAGGCGGAAAAACAGGATGCAGTCCTGATTTCTGGCCTTTATCTCGTGATACTGCCGCATCATAGGAGTGCCTGCCGGCATATTATCGCTCCCCTTACTGTCCGCTTTCCGTGGCTGCCGCCGCCGAAAGCTTTATTCTATATCTATAACCGCGCCTGTGGGCATGTAATTGAGCTTTTCGCCCATAACGCCTTTCAGTATCTCATAGGGCTTCAGCCCCGTGCAGTGGCCGGTATAAAAAACGGTGCCGAACTCCAAAAGCCGCCTGCCTATGGCCTCTATAAGCTCCCCGCTCTCCTGTGCCGAGCCGGGCGCCGCCAGATGGAAGCCCGAAAAGGCGTAATCCGGCGCCCTGCCGCAAATCTCCGCGGCCCGCTCCATAATGTTGACGATGCCACGGTGGGCGCAGCCGGAAAACAGGAATATCCTGTCCCCCTCAAAGGCAAGCATATACTGCTCATGGAGGAATTTATCCGGGAAAAACTCATTCCCCAGCTTTTCCTGGAGCGCAGCGCCGCCCTTCGGCAGGAGCTCGCTGCCGGACACATCCGAAAAGAGCAGCAGGTTTTCCGCAGGACGCCGGTTGCCGTCGCTGTATACAAATCTGCCGGAGTTTTCCAGAGCCGGGTCAAGTCCTATGTATCTCGCAGACGTCTCGTCCACGGCGTAAAAGCCCCCAAACACGCCCCGGCCGGCGTATATTTTTGCGGTGCTGTTTATTTTGAAAAACTCCTCTATTCCCCCGCCGTGGTCGTAGTGGCCGTGGGACAGGACGCAAAGCTCCGCGTCCCTGAGGTCTGCGCCCAGCTTTTCGGCGTTCTCCCGGAGCATGGCCCCGGGGCCGAAATCAAAAAGGAGCTTTTTCCCGCCCGTCTCCACAAAAAGGCTGAGGCCGTGGGCGGCGCAGAGGTTTTCGCTTAATTTCCGGTTTTCAAGAAGTACTGTTACTTTCATACCGTCTCTCCAAAAAGCGACCAGGTGCTGCTGCCCGTTATTCTCGCGTCGGCAAAATCCCCGGGCCTGCCCCCGCCTTTAAGATGTACCAGTCTGCCCCCGTCGGTGCGGGAGGTGAGCGGATATCCGTCATCGCCGGAAAAGCCGTCTATCAGCACCCGCTGCACGGAGCCCACATAGGCCGCGTGTTTTTCCGCGGATATGGAATTCTGAAGCTCAGTGAGCCTGTCAAAGCGCCGCTGCTTATCCTCCCTTGAGGCGGGGTCAGGCATTTCCGCCGCGGGGGTGCCGGGGCGCTTCGAGTAGATAAAGGTGAAAAGCGCGTCAAACCGCACCTGGCGGATAAGGGACAGGGTGTCCTCAAACTCCTCCTCGGTTTCGCCGGGAAATCCCACTATTATATCGCTTGTGAGGACAATATCCGGCATATAGCTTCTCACAAGGCTTATAAGCTCAAGATATTCCGCCCGGGTGTACTTCCTGTTCATGGCCTTCAGCACCCTGTCGTTTCCCGACTGGAAGGGCAGGTGCAGGTGCTTTGCGGCCTTATCGCACTCCGCCATCGTGCGGAAAAGCTTTTCTCCCGCGTCCTTGGGGTGGCTCGTCATGAATCTTATGCGGAACTCCCCCGGTATATCGTTTATCATCCGGATAAGGTCTGAAAAGTCCGTGCTCTCCTCAAGGTCCTTTCCGTAGGAATTCACGTTCTGGCCCAGGAGAGTTATGTCCTTATAGCCTTGCTCCACAAGCTCCCGGGCCTCCCTGAGTATAACCTCCGGCCTGCGGCTCCGCTCCCTGCCACGGACGTAGGGGACTATGCAGTAGGAGCAGAAGTTGTTGCAGCCGTACATAACGGAGAGCCACGCCTTGGAGCCGTTGCCGTCCCGGGATACGGGTATGTCCTCGGCCACGGCGCCCTCCGTATCCTCTATAGAAAACACGCGGCCCTTCCCGGTGAGCGTCTTATACAAAAATTCCGGAAACCGCCACAGCGCCTGTGGGCCGAAAACGATATCCACATGCCGGAAGGAATTTTTTATCTTCTCCGCCATACTGGGCTGCTGCACCATGCAGCCGCAGAGGACTATTATCTGGTCCGGTTTCGCCCTTTTTGTGTGCGTAAGGGCGCCCACATTGCCCAGGACGCGCTTTTCCGCGTGCTCTCTCACGGCGCAGGTGTTTATCACTATCACATCGGCCTCTTTTTCGCTTTTCGTAAAGCCGTAGCCCATGCTGCCCAGCATACCCCGGAGCCGTTCGCTGTCCGCCTCGTTCTGCTGGCAGCCGTAGGTGTCCACAAACGCCAGAGGCGTTTTCCCCAGCTCCTTAAAGCGCCGGGCCACAAGGGCCGATATCCTCTTCTGTTCCCCTATCATCTCGGGGCTTATCTCAGTTCTTTTGTAACTCACGGCAGCCTCCGTCAAAAAATTCGTGAGTAATATTTTATCATTATTCTGTGGATTTTACAATCATTATAATGTATAATAAAGCTAAACACCAGTCCGCCGGGAGGCGGGCCGGATTTCTGGAGGAAACAATGGCGAAAATTCTCGAGCTTTCTCCCCACGTGGCGGATATGATAGCCGCCGGCGAGGTGGTAGAGCGGCCCGGCTCTGTTGTAAAAGAGCTGATGGAAAATTCCATAGACGCCGGTGCCTCCGCCGTGACGGTGGAGATAAAAAACGGCGGCATGTCATATATAAGGGTCACAGATAACGGCTGCGGCATAGCCCGGGAGGACACGGAGACAGCTTTCCTCCGCCACGCCACCAGCAAGCTCAGGGATGAGCGGGGGCTGGAGGCCATCGGCACTTTGGGCTTCCGGGGCGAGGCGCTGGCGGCTGTAGCCGCTGTGTCACGGGTCTCCCTTATGACACGCGAAACCGGCGCGGGCGAGGGCACCTCCATCTCTTTGGAGGCGGGCAATGTCACTGAAAAAAGCCCGGCGGGCTGCCCGGAGGGCACCACCATTGTTGTGCGGGACCTTTTTTTCAACACCCCCGCCAGGCTTAAATTCATGAAAACCGACAAGGCCGAAGGGGCCAACGTATCCTCAGCCGTGCTCCGCTGCGCCCTCTCCCACCCGGAGGTATCCGTCAGGTACATAAAGGACGGGAAAGAGGAGTGCCACACTCCGGGGGACGGCAGGCTGGAATCCTGCGTTTACAGCCTTCTGGGCAGGGAATTCATGAACGGCCTTATAGCGGCCTCCTCCGACGACGGCGAGGTGGGTGTCTCCGGCTACATAACAATGCCCGTTTTTTCCCGGGGCAACAGAAACCACCAGTTTTTCTTCGTAAACGGCAGATATGTAAAATCAAAGCTCCTCCAGGCGGCGCTGGAGCAGGCATATAAAAATTCCCTGTTCACAGGCCGCTTCCCCGGTTGCGTCCTCTATGTGGCGCTGAAGCCGGGAGCCGTGGACGTAAACGTACACCCGGCAAAAACGGAGGTAAAATTCCTAAACGAGCGCAGGGTATTCGACGGGGTATATTACGCCGCTCTGTCCGCCCTCGGCGGTGAAAAGAAAAAAGCCGAGATAGAGATATCCCCCGGCACGAAAAAGGCCCTCCGTCAGGGCACGCCGCCACGGCCGGAAAGTCCGGCCGTAAGCGCCCCCGCCGCCTCCGCAGGCGCCCCGTCCCGGCCTGCGGCGCGCACGGCGGAGACGTCCGGCACACGCTTCTCCGGCGGCTTTAAGACAATGGACGCCGGGGAATTCAGGCGGCATTATTCAGAGCCTCCGGCAAAAAAGCCCCAGGCGCGCCCGGAGCCGCTTTTTTCACTCAGCGACAGCGCCGGAAAGGAGCCGGGCAAATACACGGTCACTGTCGGCGGCAGGGCGGTCACTATAGAAAGCCCGGAGCCGAAATCCGAAATCTCTCCGGAAACCGTCAAAGCCCCTCCCTCCGGCGGCATCCCGGCCGGGCCGACGGCCCCGGAGCAGCAGGATAACCTCCTGGGCGCGCCGGAGCACAGGGTAATCGGCGAGGCGCTGGGCACCTACATAATCGCGGAGACCGGCGACAGCCTTTTGCTGATAGATAAGCACGCCGCCCACGAGCGGATAATTTTCGATAAGCTCATGGCCGGGGACTGGGACGTTATGCCCCAGCTTCTCATAACTCCGGCCATATGCCGCCTTGGCCAGCAGGATACGGAGCTTATTATGGAAAACGCGGAGAGTCTGCGGGAGCTGGGCTTTGACATCGACCGCTTCGGCGACAGCTCCGTGGCCGTTAGGCAGATACCCGGTGACATAGACCAGGGGGACATCCGGCAGCTTCTGGAGGACATATGCGGAAAGCTCCGCTCCGGGGCCAGAGCCGATATGTTAAGCGACCGGGACAACATCCTGCATACAGTGGCGTGCAAGGCGGCCATTAAGGCCGGAAAGCGCTCTGAGCCTGCGGAGCTTGAGGGCCTTGTGGAAAAGGTGGTGTCCGGCCAGGTGCGCTACTGCCCCCACGGAAGGCCCGTGGCCATGGAGATAACAAAAGCCATGCTGGATAAAAATTTCCGCAGGATATAGGCACACAAACCCGATTTAGTACGCAGTCACACTTTACACCCAGATTTTTCAGGAGGTTATGAAATGAAGAAACGGCTTTTATCCATACTTCTGGTGCTGGCGCTTCTGTTCTCTTTGGCCCCGGCCGCCCTTGCCGCCGGTACCTCGGAGATAAATGCTGCAAACGCCCTTTACACCATGGGCCTTTTCCAGGGCACCGGCACCAACAAGGACGGTACTCCCATATACGATTTGGACAGCGTGGCCAACCGCGAGCAGGCCGTGACCATGCTTGTACGCCTCCTTGGCAAGGAAAACGAGGCACTTGCGGGCAGTTGGAACACGCCCTTTACCGACGTGTCTGCCTGGGCCCAGAAATACGTGGGCTACGCCTACGCAAACGGCCTTACAAATGGCCAGACCTCCACCACCTTCGGCGGCAGCGACAAGGTCTCGGCCCGGGATTACATAACATTTGTGCTCCGGGCGCTGGGCTACTCCTCAGATACTGATTTTTCCTGGGCCACCGCCTGGGAGAAATCCGACAATCTTGGCATTACCTCCGGCGAATACAACGCTTCGTCCGTAATCGACAGGGGCCAGATGGCGCTTATCTCCTATAACGCGCTGGGAATAAGCAGGAAGAACACCAACGTCACGCTGCTCTCCTCCCTTGTTGCCGACGGCACCGTTGCCTCTTCAAACGTGTCCATCGCCGGGGCCTCGGGGCTTCTCAGCAGCGACAAAAAGGTCCTCACCGCCTCCCAGGTATACAGCAAGGCGTCCCCCGCAGTGTTCTTCATCGCCGTTTACGGCAGCCAGAGCGATTATAACTCCAACAACTACTCCGCCTCCGGCAGCGGCTTTTTCATCACCCCCGACGGCGTGGCCATCACCTGCTACCACGTTATAGACGACACGGCGGCGGCTAAAATAACCACCGTAAACGGCTCCACCTATCAGGTTACAAACGTGCTCTACTACGACGAGGCCCGTGATATAGCTGTCATCAGAGTCTCCAAATCCGCAGTCTCCGGTAGCAGCGTAAGCGCTTTCCCGTATCTGGACACGGCCTTGTCGTCAACCATTTCCGGCGGCGATACCGTATACGCTATCGGCAGTCCTCTGGGGCTTCAGAACACCATATCAAACGGCATTGTGAGCAACCCTGCCAGAGTGGACGGCGGCCAGACCTTTATACAGACTACCGCCGCAATATCCCACGGCTCCAGCGGCGGTGCGCTGCTTAACGAATACGGCGAGGCCATCGGCGTCACCGCCGCCTCCTATACCGACGGCCAGAGCCTCAACCTCGCTATACCCCTGGACTGCATTGCAAATATAGACACTTCAAAAACAGGCGATTCCTACGCCTCGGTCCAGCAGAAGGAGCACGGCGCCTCCGCGTCGGTCACAGGCACAGGGACAGCCTACGCAAGCTACCCCGACGTTCCGGATTTCGGCGCAAATCTGGGCGTGCAGCTTTTCAGCAGCTACGCAGGGAACGGATATTATGCGTATACATACAGCGCCTCCGCCGTAATTAGCGCCGGCCTTTCCAGCACCTACGCCCAGCTTTACAGCAGCTATCTCACAAGCTGGGGCTACAAGTATATGACGTCCTCGGAAACCAGCGACTATACGATGCTGATATATTACCGGGCCTCCTCCGGAAGGTATGTGAGCTTCGGCGTCCTGAAGGCGGCGGGAAGCCAATATGTGGTGGTAATGGTACACACCGAATGAAAAAATTTTAAGCCCCCCATTTGGGAGACGCTTCTTAAGGAGCTTGTCTCCCAACGGCTTTGTAATCAGCCGGTATGATTGAAGTTGCAGGAAAATAAATCATTTGGAGGCGGATTACATTATGAAAAAATCATCTTTGAGCAGAACAGCGGCACATATGCCCGGCAAGGCGACTATCTGATCCCAAATCTGCTGCCACCCGAAGGAAGCAGGAAACCGCTCGGCAAGTATGGCCGTATGCGCCATAGCTTCCTGAAAGAGCACCATTCCGTCCTTTACATAAATCTTCTGACCAGTGGGAAACTCTATGACCGTCTCGCAGAGATTGACCAGACCTGCAAAGAACGCATGGAGCGCATCTGCGCTGATATGGCGAAGCAGGATGGAG
>CAZBUH010000021.1:0-25153 GCA_964495095.1 uncultured Oscillospiraceae bacterium
TGCTGTGCATTATAGCATTCGGTGCGGACAGCTTTATGATACCGGCGATGCTGGGCATACTGGGTGTGCTGACCGTCCTGAGAAGGCCAATGGAAAGGGCGGTGGCTGGAAAATGACCATGACCCTTGCCCGGCAGGCAATAATGGTGCTGGCGGTCGTGCCGAGTACGATGCTCACAAGATTTCTGCCGTTTCTCGTTTTTCCCGCAGGACGCGGGACGCCGAAATATGTGCAGTATCTGGGCAAATTCCTGCCGTCGGCCATGTTCGGACTGCTTATTGTATACTGCCTCAAGGACGTGAGCGTACTGTCTGGCAACCATGGGCTTCCGGAGTTTATCTCCATAGCCCTGGCGGCGGCGCCGCACCTGTGGAAAAAACAGATGCTCCTCTCCATAGCCGGAGGGACGGTGTGCTATATGCTGCTTGTACAGTTTGTGTTTTGACCCGTAGCTTCTGAAAGCGCCGCGGGGATGGCGTTTAAAAAAATATCTCAATCGGCGGCGTTATGTATTGACGCCGCCGATTATTTATGCTACTATTATGTCACACGATATATCGCGTGACATAATAGTGAGACGGGGGGCGGTTGCATGTCGGAGTCACAGCCTATGACAGAGGCCATGTTCTATATATTGCTGGCGTGCCTGAAGCCGGGCCACGGGTACGGCATGATGCAGCGCATAAAGGAGCTCTCGGGAGGGCGTATTGTCATGGGGCCGGGGACAATGTACGGCGTGCTGACGAGGATGAAAAAAGAGGGGCTTATAGAGCTTAAATCCCAGGAGGAACGGCGAAAGACATATGAGATAACCGAGGATGGCAGGACCGCGCTTCTCAATGAATATGAGAGATTAAAGCGTATGGTGCAGGACGGAAGGGGGATTGAGGAAGAGTGAAAAAGCGGTATGCTTTCCACCACAGGGATTACGGCGTGGGCGAGAACGAAAAGCTGTACTCCGATATGGCATCAAAGGGCTGGCGGCTTATAAAGCGCGGGAATATACTCAGCAGCTTTGAAAAAGCGCCGCCGGAAAAGCGGCTCTACCGTCTTGAATTTTCCCCGCCGGTCCCTCTTGACGATGAGCAGGGGCTGCCGCCGGAGCTTATAGCTGAAAAGTAAATTACAAAAAAACTCCCTGTTTTATAAAACAGGGAGTTTTTTGCCGCCAAAGCAGACGGATTTTCGATTATTAAACAATAGTGACCCCGTACTTCTCCATCCAGTAATTTATCTGCAAAAAGTAAGCGACAGTCTGGGGCGTGGTCATAAGCTGCCCGTACCATGGGGTCTGCCGGGAAGCGGAGAGCAGCTCCTCCAGCTTCTCCTTTTTTGCTATCTGCAAAAGGGGAGCGCCGGGGTCTGCAATGACCTCCCGGAGCCGACTGGACACGGCCTCCAGATATGCCGGGTTGTGCGTCTTGGGATAGGGGCTCTTTTTCCGCCACAGCACCTTTTCAGGCAAAAGGCCCTCCATAGACTTCCTCAGAAGCCCCTTTTCGTATCCGTCCAAATCCTTAAACTCCCACGGCACGCTGTACATATACTCAGCAATCCTGTAATCGCAGAAGGGTACCCTGACCTCAAGGCCGCTGTACATGCTCATAAGGTCCTTTCTGGAAAGGAGCGTCTGCATAAACCAGTCCATGTTGAGCCGGACCATCTCTCTGAGCCGGTTTTCGTCGGGGCTGAGGCCGGGGCACCGGGAGGTATCCAGCAGCGTGGACCTGTACCGCTCATCCACGTAGCCCTCGGCGCCCTCCGGGGGCAGGAACTCCTCGCGCATAAATCCGGCCCTGTAGGCTGTTGACTGGGCCCAGGGGAAGCCCTCCGCCATGCGTATGTCCCTGTCCCGGTACCAGGGGTAGCCGCCGAAAATTTCGTCGGCGCACTCGCCGGAGAGGGCCACGGTGGCGTGTTCCTTTATTTTTCTGCACAGCAGGAGCATTGATGAATCCACGTCGGCCATGCCGGGCAAATCCCGGGCGTCCACGGCGTCAAAAAGGGCGTCCACAAGCTCCGGAGTGTCTATAACTACGCTGTGGTGCTCTGCGTCCAGGTATTTCCGCATAACTTCAATATATTCTTCGTCGCTGTTGGGCTGGAATTTTGACGGGTGGAAATACTTGTCGTTATCCCTGTAGTAGACCGAGAAGGTGTGGAGCCGTATGCCACGCTCCTTCAGCTCACGGCAGGCGACGGATGAGATAAGGCTTGAGTCAAGGCCGCCGGAGAGGAAGGTGCACACAGGCACGTCGGAGACGAGCTGCCTTTTTATGGAGTCGGTTACAAGATATCTGACGTTTTCGATTGTGTCCTTCAGGCTGTCCCGGTGATGCCTGTCGCAGAGCTGCCAGTAGCGGAATTTAGTGAAGGAGCCCTTTTCAAAATACCCGCAGAAGGCCGGGGGCAGCTCGTGGATGTTCCTGAAGACGCCGCAGCCCGGCGTCCTGCCGGGGCCTGTCAGCATAATTTCCGCAGCGCCCCCGCGGTCAAGCTCCGGCGTAACGCCGGGAAACGCCAGGATGGATTTCAGCTCGGAGGCGAAGATAAACCGGCCGTCCTGCACCGTGTAGAAAAAGGGCTTTACCCCCATCCTGTCGCGGGCAGCGAAAAGCCGCCTCCTGTGTTTTTCCCAGACGGCAAAGGCGAATATGCCGTTAAATTTAAGTACGCAGTCCTGGCCCCAGTGGGCGTAGGCTTTCAGCACCACCTCCGTGTCCGAATGGCCGGAGAAGGCGTAGCCCAAATCCTTAAGCTCTTTTCTTATCTCGTCGGTGTTATATAATTCGCCGTTATATACAAGCGCAAATTCCCGGCCGCCCTCCTTATAAACCATGGGCTGCTTTCCGCCGGATATGTCCACTACGGCAAGCCGCGCGTGAAAAAGCGCGGCGCCGTCCGTCAGGTACATACCGTCATCGTCGGGACCGCGCCGCTTCATTGTGGGCAGTATAGCCTTGCCCAGATTGTCGCCTGTATATTCAAAATTTTCACGGGAATCTATTGCCCCCGCAATACCGCACATAATCAATACCTCCAACGCAAGCCGCCATTTCCGGCAGGCGGAGCCGTACTACGGTTATTTTATGCAGCGAGGAGGTGATATATGACAAATAAAATGATTTGCAGGGCAAAAATTCCGGGCATGCCGAATTTAAAAGCGGCGTGCTTTGTCTTATGGCGGAAGACCGCCATTCCCAATATGGAGCCGGCGGAGCCGCCCAGGGCCGCAATCAGAAAGAGCGTTTTCTCCTTTATGCGCCACATGCCGCGCTTTGCCCTGCGCTTATCCACGCCCATGGAGGCAAAGCCAAATATATTCATAATGGCAAGGTAAAATAAAAACGCATATTTTATGTAATCTATTGCCGAGAGCCTCCCTTCTGAAGGGTAAAGGGTAAAAGCGTTTTGGGAATACCGCCTGCTTTTATAAATTTTGCCGGGCCTCCGCCCCTCCGAAAGGAGGGAGAAGGTCCGGCTCTGATATTCTGAACAGTGCGGCGACGGCTTATATGGAGTCGTCCGCCGTGTCTCTCTCCCTGAACAAAAGGGAAATACACCAAAGAGCGGCAAGGCCCACCAGAGTGTAAATGACACGGCTTATGGCGGAAGTCTGGCCGCCGCAGAGCCATGCCACTATATCAAACCGGAAGATACCGATGCTTCCCCAGTTTATTCCGCCGATAATAGCGAGAATAAGCGCAATTCTGTCCATGATCATGGTTTATACCTCCGTTATTTGTGTTTCGGAGGTAATATTCCCTGAAACGTCCGAATTATGCGCTGCCTTTTTGTTTTTTTATGACCTTGAGGCGTACAAACTCCTCCCGCTCCTTCTCGTCGAGGGCGTCGGTAATGACGCGGATAGTTTCGTCAAAATTCGGTATTACGATATTCCGCAGCGCGTTTGCACGTTTCTGGGCCTTTTTTATCTGGTAAGCCAGACGGCAAATGGAATTTTCAATTTCTGCCAGCTCACGTATAAGCTCTTTTGCGCGGTTGAATTTTATATATGTGTCATCAAGGGCGGAATTGGTGCCTGTGAGGCCGTATACAAGAAGCGGGGGAGAGCTGGCGGCCATAACGGTGGGTATTTCCACGCCCATTACGCTGCGAAAGCGCAGGCTCACGGAATTATCCACCGGCACCGCCTCGGCAATATGCTGGCATTTGCCGAGGGTTATGTTAGCAAGCTGGAGCGCCCCATAGGCCTCGGAAAAGACAAGGTCTATCTGAGACTGTATTTTTTCCGCCCTGTCAATGAGGGACATTATCTCCCTGACGAGAATGTTCCTCTTTCTGTCCATAAGCTCAAAGCCGGTCTGGGCCAGCTCACGTGAACGCTTGGCGGCTATAAGGTTGCCTTTTGTAGGCAGGACTGTCTGAGCCAAGGATGACGCCTCCAATCATTTAAGGTTATTTGTCGCCTTTGTAATATTTATTCAGCATATCGTCGCCCACACGATCCAGCTCACCTCTGGGCAGCATGGACAGAAGCTCCCAGCCCATGTCAAGTGTCTGCTCCAGCGTGCGGTTTTCCGTGGGGTCCTGCTTTACAAAGGTGTTTTCAAACGCCCGGCCGAACTGGATATACCGCCTGTCGGTGTCTGATAACTCCTCCTCGCCTATAACGGAGGCGAGGCTCCTGGCGTCCTGCACCTTGGAATAGGAGGCGAAAAGCTGGTTGGACACGTCCGCGTGGTCCTCCCTGGTGTATTTTTCACCGATGCCGTCCTTCATAAGACGCGAGAGGGAGGGCAGGACTGAAATCGGGGGATATATGCCGGACTGCTCCAAATCGCGGCTTAAAACTATCTGCCCCTCGGTGATATAGCCTGTAAGGTCCGGTATTGGGTGGCTTATATCGTCGTTCGGCATGGAGAGGATAGGCACCTGGGTGACGGAGCCCTTCCGGCCCTTTATCATGCCGGCCCTTTCGTAGAGTGAGGCCAGATCCGAGTACATGTAGCTGGGGAAGCCCTTCCTTGAGGGAATTTCGCCCTTGGAGGAGGAGAATTCGCGGAGGGCCTCGCAGTAGGAGGTCATGTCGGTCATAATGACGAGGACGTGATAATCGTGGGTAAAGGCCAGATATTCCGCCGCAGTGAGTGCGCAGCGGGGAGTGAGTATACGCTCCACTATTGGGTCGCTGGCCAGATTCAGGAACATCACAACGCGGCCGAGGACCCCGGCCTCCTCAAAATTTTTCCTGAAAAACTCGGCGGTGTCGTTTTTAACGCCCATAGCGGCGAAAACGATGGCGAAATTATCGCCGTCAGCGAGCTTTGCCTGCCGGACAATCTGGGCGGCCAGCTCGTTGTGGCTCATGCCGGCGCCGGAGAAGATGGGCAGCTTCTGGCCCCTTATAAGGGTGGCCATGGCGTCTATTGCGGAAATGCCCGTGTAGATGCAGCTTCTGGGGTACTGGCGGGATACGGGATTTATGGCGGAGCCGTTTATGTCCCGGCGCTCCTCGGGGTAAATCTCGCCCAGACCGTCTATGGGCTTTCCGGTACCGTCGAATACCCGCCCCAGTATCTCGGTGGAGAGGGGGATATCCATTGACTTGCCGCTGAAGCGGGTCCTGACGTTTTCAAGGGACACGCCCTGGGTGCCCTCAAATATCTGGATGGAGGCCCTGTTTCCGTCGATGCCGATTATGCGCCCGTAACGGCGCTCGCCGTTTTGCAGGGTGATTTCGGCCATTTCGTCATAGGCCACGTTTGTTATGCCGTCTATCTCCATAAGGGAGCCGACCATCTGGGCAGTTCCCGTGTATTCAACTCGCATGATGCCACCCCCTTAAGCGTTTGCCGCCGCTACCTTGCCGACGGCATCGTCAATAAGCCTTGTAAATTCCTCCGGGGCGCGGCCTTCGCCCAGATCGAATTTCATCTTGAGAAGCGCGTCGAAAACGCCTGTTTCCCGGAGCTGGGAGAGAGGAATGTTCCTGTCGGTAAGCTCCTTTGCCCTGTCGTAGAGGTGGAGGATAAGCGTCATCATTGTGAGCTGCTTATCCAGGGGCATATATGTGTCGGTCTTGTGGAAAGCGTTCTGCTGGAGAAAGCCTACGCGGATGACCTTGGCGATTTCAATTATAAGCTTCTGGTCCTCAGGCAGGATATCCGAGCCGATAAGCTTTACAATCTCCATAAGGGACGCCTCCTCGTTCAGAAGGGAGAGTATCCGCTGGCGTTTTTTTGTAAAGCCGCTGCCGAGATTATCCTCGTACCACGGTGATAAATCGGAAAAATACTCCGAATAGGAGCTGGTCCAGTTTATGGAGGGGAAGTGCCTGGAATATGCCAGGGAGCGGTCCAGGGCCCAGAAGCAGCGGGTAAAGCGCTTGGTGTTCTGGGTGACAGGCTCGGAAAAGTCGCCGCCCTGGGGGGATACGGCGCCGATGACCGTAACGCTGCCCTCGCCGCCGGAGAGAGTGCTCATAAAGCCCGCCCGCTCGTAAAATTCCGCAAGGCGGGAGGGAAGATATGCGGGGAAGCCCTCCTCCGCGGGCATCTCCTCCAGACGTCCGGATATCTCACGGAGAGCTTCAGCCCAGCGGGAGGTGGAGTCGGCCATAAGGGCTACATGGTAGCCCATGTCCCTGTAGTATTCGGCTATGGTCATGCCGGTGTAGATGGAGGCCTCGCGGGCCGCCACAGGCATGTTCGAGGTGTTGGCGATAAGTATGGTCCGCTCCATCAGCGGGCGGCCTGTTTTCGGGTCCTTAAGCTCTGAAAATTCCTCCAGGGCCTGGGTCATCTCGTTGCCGCGCTCGCCGCAGCCGAGATAGACGATTATATCGGCGTCGGACCATTTTGCAAGCTGGTGCTGCACCATTGTCTTTCCCGCGCCGAAGGGGCCGGGTATGGCGGCGCAGCCGCCCTTTCCAATGGGGAAAAGTGTATCTATGACGCGCTGGCCGGTTATAAGGGGCCTGTCGATGGTAAGACGGCTTTTTACCGGACGGGGCGTGCGTATGGGCCACTGCTGGCAGAGGGTGAGGGGCGTCGTTTTCCCGCCGGGGGAGGTTACAAGGGCCACCTGCTCCGATACTCTGCAGCTGCCGGAGGGCTTTACCTCCGACACGGTGCCGGAAACGCCCGGGGGAACCATGAATTTATGACGTATGGCCGCCGTCTCGTCACATTCGGCGTAGATGCTGCCGCCCTCAACAAAGTCCCCGTCCTTTATGAGCATGGTAACATCCCAGCCCTTGTCCGGGTCCAGAGAGGGGATATTGAGGCCGCGGGTTATAAAAGGCCCTGCGGCCTCCTCAATCTTCTTAAGGGGGCGGGCTATGCCGTCAAAAATATTCCCAAGCAGCCCGGGGCCCAGCATAATGGACATGGGGGCGTCTGTGGGGTATACGGGCTGGCCGTATTTAAGGCCGGCTGTGTCCTCGTATACCTGTACAACGGTGCTGTCGCGCTTTACGCTGACCACCTCGCCTATAAGCCGCTGCTCTCCCACGTAGACCATGTCCTTCATGGCGAGGGTACGGCCGCCCCGGATGGTGACTACGGGGCCGTTTATTCCGTAGATATAATAATTGGTGTTTTCCATGTGCATCACCTGCTATTCGATGTCAAGTCCGAACCTCTCGGCGATATGGCCGTCAAGCTCCAGAAGAGCCGTGTCAAAGGTCATATCGATATTTACGCTTTTCGAGGGGCAGGATACAATCATGCCGCCAAGAATAAAATCCCCGGTGTCAAAGCTGAGGCTTGAGCGCTGGATGGATTCGCCGAGCATTTTGGCGTATACCATGTCCTCCGGACGGAGCACAACCGTGGCGACGCTGCCCCGGCCCAACGCCTCCATGCCCTTGTGCAGCAGGGAGACGAGCGTTTTGGGATAATCCTCGGATTTTACGAATTCCTCAACCTTTTCCCGTACTTCCCGCAGTATCTGGGCCGACTGCTCGTTCCGCAGGGCGAAAAGCCTGCGGCGGTTTTCCATCATGCGGGCGGAGACCCGCTTTGACTGTTCTGCCCGTATTTCGGAAAGCTTCCGGCGGGTGCGGCGCTGAAGCTCCTCTTTTATCTCGGCGTCGGCGGCGGAGACGGAGTCCTCGTATTTTTTCTGCACCTGGGCCAGAATCCGCTCGGAGTCCAGCTCCGACTGGCGCAGTATGGCGCCTGTAAAGTCGTTTAATTTTTTCTCAATATCGCTCATTACAGTTTTACTCCTATTGCTTCACGGATATATCTCGTTATGGAGTCCGGCGGGCGGGTCGTGCCGTGGCGGTCGGGGATGACCACCGTAAGGGGACGCGAGACGTTGAGCCGCATATCCGCCAGAAGCTGGGGGCACATGTCAGCGACCTTTTCAGTCACCAGCAGCACAGCGATGCTGTCGTCCCCGGCGGCCTCTTTGATGGCCTCCTCCGCTTCGGGCCGGCTGTTTATGATGACGCCCTCTATACCGGCCATTCTGAGGCCGATATGGGTGTCCGCATTGTCGCATACAACGTAGTATCTCATTTTACATAAAGAGCAGGAGCAGCGCTACGATAAGGCCGTACAGGGCGACGCCCTCGGCCAGGCCCACGAAGATAAGGGATTTACCGAAAGCGCTGTCGTTTTCGGAAATTGCGCCCAGAGCCGCGGAGGCCGCGGAGGAGACGGCGATACCGCCGCCTATGCCGGAGAGGCCCACGGCGAGAGCCGCGCCTATATATTTGAGGCCGTCCGCCATGGAAGCCGAGGCTACTGCGGCGTCGGCGGCGTCAGCGGCCATGGCCGACTGACCCAGGCAGAAGATTACACCGAAAAGCATCAGGCCGAAGAAGCTGCATATATTGGCAATCAGAGGGGCCTTGCTTTTGTTTCCCTTTTTGACGCGGCGGTTAATAAAGAAAAGCGGCGCGATAATGAGCAGTGTAAGTACGAGAGCAATTAAAAACAACATGATTTTTACCTCCAGTTTTTGTTTTAGCTGAATCAGTCTGCGGCCTTTACGGAAGAGTAGTCTATTATGCAGGGCTTAAAGGGCTTGCCGCCGTCGTCATAGAACCTGCCGAACATCTCGTAGAATTCAAGACGGAGTGCCTGGATGCAGGCCAGCAGCCCCTCAAGGCCGATAACTACGATATTGCCCAGTATGAGCACTACGGGATTGTGGCCTCCGGCGGCTGTCTGGGCCAGCAGGAACACCACCATCATCATGCCCGCGTGGCTTATGGCGTAGGCCGCCACACGGAGGAAGGAGAGGACGTTTGAAATGTATGAGAGGAAGGTCTCAAAAAGCTCAAAGAAGCTCTCCACGATAAACATGGCTATCGACTCCGGCTTCCACTTCTGACCGGTGCAGAGGCAGACAAGGGGGGTCTTAAAGAACATAAGGGCGATAGGAAGCGCGATGAAAACAAGTATAAACGGCGTTGTAAAGGCTTTTATATCAGTGAACATCATAAGCAACACCCCGACGCCCAGATAGGCGAATATCATAAAACCGGGAATTCCGTTGGGGGAGAAGAATATTTTCTCGATGTTCTTCTGCTTTATGCCGTTTATCATGTTAAGGGCCATGCAGGCGAGGATTATGACGATTCCAAGGCCGATGGCGATATACAGCGCCGTCAGGGTGTTGCCCTCCTCAAGCACGTGAAAGCCGAAGGGGAGCACGTCCTCAAACCCGAATATGCTGCCGTAAATAAAGCCGAACAGAACGGAGGAGCAGCCTATGCAGGAGAGTATCCTGCCGAGCCACATGCCCTTGAGCTTATACATAAGGATGCCCACGAGAATCAGCACACAGCCGTGACCCACGTCGCCGTACATCATGCCGAAAAGGATGGTATATGTGAAAGCCAGGAAAAATCCCGGGTCGATTTCATTGTAGGAGGGCAGGCCGTACATCTCAAGAAACGGGGAGAAGATGCGGGCCATGAAATTCTGCTTTACCTTTATGGGCGGCTTTGCGGAGGTTACGTCCTCCGGGTCCGAAAGGAGGCAGGTGAAGCCCTCAAACTGCTCCGCATTTTTCTTGAACGCCTCGGCGCCGGCTCTCGGCACCCAGCCGGTTATATAGAAGTTCGCCTCGCTGTGGGCGGCGTAGGCCCTGAGGGAGTAGGAGTCGTTCATAAACCGCAGGTAGGCGTATCTGGCGAGCAGCTCGTCTCCGCAGGAGCTTTTAAGGGCCGATATCTTTTCCTCCACCGAAGCGGCGGCCCGGCGCAGCTCCAGGGACGCCTTCTGCAGCTCCGCCGCCGCGTCCTGGGGCGTGCCCTTTACCTTCTGGGATATCCAGACCCGCTCAAAATTCAGCATGGTGAAATAGGCGTCAACCCGCTCCTCGTCCACCGGAAGCACGAAATACATGCCGTAGGCGTAATCATGCTCAAGGCTTGTTTCCACATAGAAGAAGTCGTTCCGGGACATTATCGCCTCCCGGATGTCGTCATAGGAGCCTCTCGGTATGCGGCCGAAGCGGAATTTTACGTTTTCCATATCGAAAAAGCCCTGGATATTTTCCTCAACGCCGCGGATGTGGTCAAGCTGGATTACAACCTGGGCGTTATCCTCGGCCTCAAGGAGCATACCGTCCCGCTCCGCCTCCAGGCTTGAAAAACGGTTGTCAAGGTTTTTCAGGTATTCTGATGTATTGTCAGCGGTGAAGCCGCCCTTTGTAAAATCGCTGTAGCCCGGCGCGACGCCGGCCTTGCCCATAAGCTCCACTGCCTTTTCCAGAAGCTCCCCGTAGGGGTTCCTGGCGTCGAAGGGAACCAGATGGCCGCCTCTCGGGCCGGTGCTGCCGGAATTGCTTGAAATGTATATGGGCTCAAAGCCCAGAGAGGAGAAGTATGTGTCCGACGCCTCCGCCGATTTGGGCGGAGTGAGGTACACGCAGTATACATAGTGGGCGCCCTGGGAGGAGACTGTGAAGAAGAAGTCGTCGCTGGCGTCTATCTCACTGCGTTTTTCCTCATATACTTTCAGGGGCAGCCGGCCGAAGCGGGATTTCAGGTGGCGCATATTTAAAAGGCCGCCCATATCGCCCAGCCTGCTTTTTATAACCGAGTCGTTGCCGTTTAAAAACGCCTCGGCTTCGGCAAGGCTTATGTCCGGGAATATTTTCTGAAAGCTCTCAGTGTCGGCTGATTTGGATTTTCCGGAGCCGTGGGCGATAGCTGAGCCGGCGTTTATGGCCTGCATGGTGTTTATGGCGTTTTCAGGGTGGAATTCCTTATTGATAATGCAGCTTCCCAGAGCGGTGTCAAACTGCTCCACAGGGCCGGTGAGGGTAACAAAGGTCATTTTTTCAACTGACATGAAACCACCTCCATTTAAATCGAAAGAGCCAGAGGGGCGGATGAGACCGGTACCCGGTATCTGACGCATTCTATAATATTTTTCAGGTTTTTAAGCTCCAGTTCTTTAAGGGTAAGGTATGCTGCCGGAGTGAATAGTGAGGAGCCGCCGGAGCTTAGAAAGCGGCGGCTGAAATCGTAAATCCAGCTTAAATAGCCCTGCTCGGCATACTTCATATCCGGGGAGAAGTATTTGCCGTAGCGGCTTTTTGCAATTAGCTCGCAGGCGCCGTTTGCGTCGGGCGCGGTCATGAGGGAGCGGAAAAAAGGCTCCTTAAGCTTGTAAAAGGGACGGAGAAGTATTTTGTCCAGGTCCCCGGAGTCGGGGAAGTATTTTTTGAGTCTCACGGTGTGGACTATATTCAGCATATCGGTCTCCTGCCCGAAAAAGGAGGAGATAAGCTCCGAATCAGGGCCCTTGAAATCCCTGGCGGCTATTTTCATCATGGTTTCGAAATATGCGCTTAAAAGAACCGCGTTTGCCTCAGTGTAATCCGGGATGCCAGTCTCTTCGAATATCGGGAGATTGCGCAGCGGCTCATAAAATATGCTGGGCCGTATGACGGATAAAAGCTCCGTGTAGTCCCGGCAACGAAAAAGGGCGTCGTAGTCTATGCGGCTTTTCTTCCTGTAGAATGAGGGGATGGTAAGCGTCTCCTCAAGTATCCGACCGGAAGCGGATATTCTGCGCAGGGCGGATAGTATCTGCTCACAGTCCATCCTGTAGACGGGGAATATCAGAAATTTTTTACCGTCACGGGATGCAAACTTGCATATTTTAATATACTCGTTTCTGAGATGCATTGTAAGGGCGTCCTCCAGCGCACCGCGGTGAACGTCGGGGGAGATGCCGCGCATGGCGTCGCACCAGCCGGGCGAGGTTCTCAGAAAGGCCGCTATCTCCGGCACGGACTTCATGGCGGCAAGGCGCTTCATATCCTCAGAGGAGAGGTGCCTCCCGTACATGGCCTTGCACTTTGTGGATATGGCCCCGTATTTTGCGGAAGAATTCATTTTATACACCTACCACGATGTCAAAAAGCTTTTTTGTCCACTCTGAACGGTTCTTGTCAAAGGCGGCCGTAAGGGACGCCTCCTTTTTCTGAAGCTCCGCGTCAAGGGCCGCGATGCTGTCGTCGGCGCGCTTTTTTTCCGCATCCCGGGCCTCGGATATGAGTCTCTCGGATTCGGCCGTGTATTTTGCGCGCAGCTCTTCTTTTTTTGCTTCAATGCTGCCGGCGAGACCGGACTGGCGTTTTTCCGCGTCGGCGTGAATTTCCCGGGCGCGTTTTTCCGCGTCCATTATAGTATGCAGAACGTCGATATTTTCCATTCGGTTACCTCCTTTTGAGGGGAAACAGCGTACTCTTTATGATTGTATTATATCATAGCACTTTGCTTAAAAATTTCAATAACCTTTTCTCATAAATTAGGCGGGGGCGCGACATGGTATATTTTGCACAAAATAACATAGGCGGAAGTCCAAAAAGACTTAAAATTAAAAGAATATTTGGCAGAGATGACACGATAATGGCCGGGGCTTGCAAAAAGAGTTTGAAAAAAGCCGGAAATATAGTATAATACGGTATAAAAACAGATGCCGAAAGCGGCTGCGGCGATACGCGCCGGAAAAATATAAACGATACGGAGGTACGACATGAAGGAAATCGAGATTCTGAAGCTCCTGGAGAAGGACAGCACCCTTACCGCGGCACAGATAGCCGCGATGCTGGACATGGGAGAGAAAGAGGTTGCGGATATAATCGCAAAATGCGAAAAGGATAACGTCATATTGGGCTACACGGCCCTTGTGGACTGGACCAGAACCGAGGACGAGAGCGTTACCGCTTTTATCGAGGTGCGCATTACGCCGCAGCGGGGAGACGGCTTTGACCGCATCGCCAGGAGGATATACCTCTATGACGAGGTGGAGAGCCTCTACCTTATGTCCGGGGCCTACGATCTGGCTGTGACGATAACGGGGAAAACGCTGAAGGAGGTGTCCCACTTCGTGTCGGCAAAGCTGGCCACAATAGACGGGGTGCTCTCCACGGCTACCCATTTTATCCTCAAGAAATATAAGGAGAAGAATTTTGCCTATACGGTCGTACCGGAGCAGGAGGAGCGTGGCCTTTTCGTATGATGGATTATGAAAAAATACTTTCCCGGCGGGTAAAGGATATAAAGCCCTCGGGCATACGCAAATTTTTCGATTTGCTGGACGGTATGGACGGAGCCATATCACTTGGCGTCGGGGAGCCTGATTTCCAGACCCCATGGCATATAAGGGACGCCGGTATATACTCACTTGAAAGGGGCTATACAAAATACACCTCCAACGCCGGCCTGTCGGAGCTGCGGCGGGAGATTGCAAAATACATGCGCCGCCGTTT
Source organism: uncultured Oscillospiraceae bacterium (assembly GCA_964495095.1). Taxonomy (GTDB): domain Bacteria; phylum Bacillota; class Clostridia; order Oscillospirales; family Oscillospiraceae; genus CAZBUH01. Next base: position 13,711 of record CAZBUH010000021.1, read on the forward strand.
CGGCCTTAATTACGAGGGCGACGGGCAGGTGCTTGTGACCGTCGGCGGCAGCGAGGCCATAGATTTGGCGGTCCGGGCCTTTACGGAGCCGGGGGACGAGGTCATAGTGCCCGTGCCCTCCTTTGTGTGCTACGGGCCAATGGCGTCTCTTGCCGGCGGGAAACCCGTATATGTGGAGACAAAGGTGGAGGATGAATTCAGACTGACCCCGGAGGCCCTCCGGGCGGCCATAACGCCGAAAACAAAGCTCCTTGTGCTGCCGTTTCCCAATAACCCCACCGGGGGCGTTATGGGAACGGAGCATCTGGAGGCGATAGCGGAGGTGCTGCGGGGTACTGATATAATGGTCATATCCGATGAGATATATGCGGAGCTTACCTACGGCGGCCATCACGTATCCATAGCCAACATACCGGACATGTACGAGAGGACTGTGGTGGTAAACGGCTTTTCAAAGGCCTATTCCATGACCGGGTGGCGTCTCGGCTACGCCTGCGGCCCGGCGCCGGTGATAAAGCAGATGACGAAAATACACCAGTTTGCCATAATGTCCGCCCCCACCACCAGCCAGTACGCGGCCATAGAGGCCATGCGCGAGGGCGACGGGGATATTGAAGATATGAAAAAGAGCTACGACCAGCGGAGAAAGCTCCTTTTAAAGGGCCTTAGGGAGATAGGCATGGAGTGCTTTGAGCCGAGAGGCGCCTTTTACGTGTTCCCCAGCATAAAAAGCACCGGGCTTTCGTCGGACGACTTCTGCGAAAAGCTGCTGATGGCGGAAAAGGTGGCCGTAATACCGGGCACCGCCTTCGGACAGGGCGGCGAGGGCTTTGTCCGTATGTGCTACGCGGCCTCGGCCCACGATATCACCGAGGCGCTGAACAGGATGGGCAGATTTATAAAAGCATTGAAGCAGAGGTGATTTAAATGAAATACGTACTTATCATAGGCGATGGCATGGCGGATAACCCGGTGGAAAAGCTCGGAGGAAAAACGCCGCTGGAATACGCCAATATACCGACTATAGACATGATGGCGGAGAAGGGCGAGCTGGGCAGCGTGCTTAACGTACCCGTTGGCCTCCCCGCCGGAAGCGACACCGCAATATTATCCATATTCGGCTGCGACCCAAATGTGTGCTATACGGGCCGTTCCCCTCTGGAGGCGGCGGCCACGGGCATAAAGCTCAACCCGGGGAACGTCTCCTACAGGTGCAACATGGTGGCATATGAGGACGGGGACATGCCCTTTGAGGAAAAGCGCATCCTCTCCCACAGCGCAGGCTCCATAGACGGGGAGGCGTCCATAAGGATAGTCACCGGGCTTTTTAACGACCCGGAGTTTGCCGCCGCGGCAAAAAAGGCCGGGATGAGGGTCTATCCCGCCCCGTCCTTCCGCCACATAGCAGTGCAGGATAAGGCGGATATCCAGGGCATAAAGCTCATACCTCCCCACGACCATCTGGGCGAAAAAATAGGGCCTCTGCTGCCCTCCGGCTGCGAAAACGCCGTTGTCCTGAGAGAGCTTATGGAGCTTGCCCATAAAATACTCGATAAGCTGCCGGAGAATGAAAAGCGCAGGGCTGAGGGAAAGCTGCCCGCAAACGGCGTCTGGTTCTGGGCCGAGGGTACGGCTGTGGGCCTTCCGAATTTTGCGGAAAACTACGGCAAAACAGGCGGCGTCGTGTCGGCGGTGCCCCTCTGCCACGGCATCGCGGCGCTGACAGGGCTTAATATGGTGTCCGTGGAGGGCGCCACCGGCGAGCTTCAGACTAATTACGAGGGCAAGGTAGAGGCTGCGATGGAGACGCTCAAATCGTGCGATTTCGCCGCCGTCCACCTTGAGGCCCCGGACGAGTGCACTCACAACGGCGATCTGCCCGGAAAGCTCCAGGCCATAGAATGGCTGGACAGCAGGATTATTAAGCCCCTTGCGGAGAAAATGGCCGCGGCGGGCTATGACTACAGGATGCTTATTTTAAGCGACCACAAGACTTTGACCTCCACAAGAGGCCACGACGGGGACCCTGTGCCCTACGTCCTCTACGACAGCCGGGAGGATTCCGGAGCGGGGCTTCCGTACAGCGAGGCAAACGGGCTTAAGGGCCCCTATATCGACGCTGGCGTGAAGCTTATGGGCAGGCTGTTTCAGATATGATTACTGAGGTAAAGGCCCGGGCAAAAATAAATATATCCCTGGACGTGGTGTCCAAAATGGATAACGGCTACCACGGTATGCTGATGGTAATGGAGAGTGTAAGGCTCTACGACAGGATACGCATCAGGGCCGAAAAGGGCAGCGGGATATCATTGAGAACCAATCTCAGGTATCTGCCCTGCGACGGCAGAAACATCGCCGCCAAAGCGGCGGAGGCGTTTTTCCGGGAGACGGGAATAACCGGATGGCGGCTGAGCATGGATATCGATAAGCGCATACCGGTCTGCGCGGGCCTTGGAGGCGGCAGCTCCGACGGCGCGGCGGTGCTCCGGGGGCTGAATAAGCTGTTTTCCGCAGGGCTCACCACGGAGGAGCTGTGCAGGATAGGCGGAGAGCTTGGCTCGGACGTGCCCTACTGCGTCATGGGCGGCACGGCCCTGGCCTCCGGCAGGGGCGAGATACTTAAACCTCTGCCGCCGATGGTTAAGTGCCCCGCGGTCATATGCAAGCCGCCGTTTCCAATATCCACGGCGGCGCTTTTTAAGAGGATAGACGGGTATAAAATAAAATGCCGCCCGGACACCGACGGGATTATAGAGGCCATAGGCCAGCGGAGCCTTGAGGGCGTGGCCCGGAGAATGTACAACGTGTTTGAGGATGTGCTGCCGGCAAACTGCGGCGCCGTGCACGACATCAAGGCGGCGCTTATAGACGGCGGGGCCCTTGGGGCCGTGATGAGCGGCACCGGCTCGGCGGTTTTCGGGCTTTTCAGCGACCGGGAAACGGCGGAGAGGTCATACGGAGCGCTTAAGAAGAACTGGCGGGAGTGCTATCTCACGGAAATAATTTAATAAAAATGTTTAAATCTCCGGAAATATGCGGATAATCTGTTTATCAACATATTTCCGGAGGATTTTACTTATCATGAAACTCAGCAAAAATTTTCGTTTAGAACATACCGCCCGCCGCTGTGAACAGGGACAGGGCGCACAGAAAACCCGATATAAATTAAAGCTATGGGAAATTTCCCTTATTACGGCGCTGTGCGTGACACTGCTGTGCGGCTTTGTGATGGATGGGAGCCAGCGGGAGCTGTCGGATAAGCTGATACGGCTCCATGTGGTGGCAAATTCCGACAGCGGCGACGACCAGGCCCTGAAGCTCAGGGTGAGGGACCGTGTGCTTGAGGCGCTGGAGCCGGTGCTGGAGGGCGCCGGCTCCAGCGGGGAAGCGGAGCGGCGGCTGAGGGATAACCTTGAGCTTGCCGGGAGCGCCGCCGAAAAGGAGCTTACAGATAGCGGATATGACTACGGCGTAACTGTGAGCCTTCGTCAGGAGTATTTTCCCACAAGGGATTACGATGGCTTTTCTCTGCCGGCCGGTGAGTATACAAGCCTCCGGGTGGAGATAGGCGAAGCCGCGGGGCACAACTGGTGGTGCGTGGTGTTCCCGCCCCTCTGCACCGAGGCGGCGGTGAAGGAGGACATGGAGGCCATGGGACTTACGGAGGATGAGTCGGCCCTTATTACCGAAGAGAACGGATATGTGATAAAGTTCAGGCTTATCGAAATTTTTGAAAAACTCAAGGGGAGAATTTTTTCGTAAAGTTTCCCCTGAGTTATAGGTGCGTGTTAAAATCCCCTCCCGGCCGGAGGGGATTTTTGCTTTCCGCAGCGATGTACCGATTTTTTTGCCTTGTAATTACATGCGCAAAATGGTATATTTAACGTGTATGTTTACGGCAGAAATTTACGGAGGGCATAATGGACATATTAATAAAAAATATTACTGCGGCGGTGCTTGAAAACGGGCGTTACGAGGCAAAAAAAGCGGACGTATGCGTAAGCGGCAGCACAATACTCTCCGTCGGCTGTGTGCCTGACGGCTTTAAACCGAAAAAAACCATAGACGGGACAGACAGGCTCCTTATCCCCGGCCTTATAAATTCCCACACCCATGCGTATATGACGGTGTTCAGAAACTGTGCCGACGACCTGCTTTTTAACGACTGGCTGTTCGGCAGGATAATGCCCATGGAGGACAGGCTCACCCCGGAGGACTGCTACTGGGGTACGCTGCTGGGATGTATGGAGATGCTCCGCTCCGGCACAACCGCCTTTCTCGATATGTATATTTTTACAGATTCCGCGGCACGGGCTGTGTCCGAGTGCGGCATGAGGGCCGTGCTCTCCCGGGGGCTTACCGGCGGACAGGACGATGCGGCCGGAGGCGAGCGGCGCATCCGTGAGGCGCGGGAGGAAATAGAGCGCTGGAAGGGGATTGACAGGCTTGGCTTTATGCTGGCGCCCCACGCGCCCTACACCTGCGATCCCGGCTACCAGCGGGAGGTGGCCCAGGAGGCGAAAAGCCTCGGGGTGGGCATCCACACCCACATAAGCGAGAGCCTCTCGGAGATAGAGACCGTAAGAGAAAAATACGGCTGCACCCCGGTGGAGCTGATGGACAGCGCCGGGCTTTTGACGGAAAAAACCGTTGCCGCCCACTGCGTCCAGCTCACCGGCGGCGATATTGAGATACTGGCCCGGCGGGGCGTGTCCGTGGCCTCAAATCCGGCAAGCAACTTAAAGCTTGCAAACGGCGCGGCGCCTGTGCCGAGGCTTATGGCCGCCGGCGTGAATGTGTCCATCGGAACGGACGGGGCGGCGAGCAACAACTGCCTCAACATGTTTCGGGATATGGGTTATTTTGCCCTGCTCCACAAGGGTATAAACCACGACCCGCTGGCGGTGACGGCGGATGACGCGCTTAAAGCCGCCACGGTAAACGGGGCAAGGGCCCTGGGCCTGGGAGGCGTCACCGGAGAGATAAAGCCGGGGCTGAAGGCGGATCTCGCCATATTGAATTTAAACGAGGTAAGCATGTTCCCCAATAATAACCCCATATCCGCCCTGAGCTATTCCTGCTCCGGCGGCGAGGTGGAGACGGTAATAGCCGATGGGGAGATACTTATGGAAAACCGTGAATTTAAGACCATTGACCGGGAGCGGGTCATGTATGAGGTGTCCCGGATATGCAAAAGGGTCGGAACGGAGACGAGATTATGAGCGAGATAAGGGATATCGGCCTGTGGGAATCAGGCGAGCGGAAGATAGAATGGGCGCGGCGCAACATGCCGCTGCTCCGCGGAATCAGAGAGGATTTTGAGCGGGAAAAGCCTTTTAAGGGGCTGAAAATTGCCCTTTCGGTCCATATGGAGGCGAAAACCGCCTGCCTTTGCCGGACTCTGGAGGCCGGCGGGGCGGAGATGCACGTTACGGGCTGCAACCCTCTCTCCACCCAGGACGACGTGGCCGCGGCGGTGGCCCACGGCGGCATGGACGTCCACGCCTGGCACGGGGCCTCGGAGGAGGAGTATAAAAATCACCTGTGCGCCGTGCTGGGCTCCGGGCCGAGCATAATAATCGACGACGGCGGCGACCTTGTGAATCTGATGCACACAAAATTTACCTCCCTTATTCCGGGCGTAATAGGCGGGTGCGAGGAGACAACTACGGGCATAATACGCTTAAAGGCCATGGCAGGGGAAGGAAAGCTGCGTTTTCCCGTGGTTATGGTGAACAACGCCCAGTGCAAATACCTTTTTGATAACCGCTACGGCACCGGGCAGTCCGTCTGGGACGGCATAAACAGGACCACAAACCTTGTTGTGGCAGGAAAAAACGTGGTGGTGGCCGGCTACGGCTGGTGCGGCAAGGGCGTGGCCATGCGGGCCAAGGGCTTCGGCGCGAAGGTCATTGTGACGGAGGTTGACCCGGTAAAGGCGCTGGAGGCCATGATGGACGGATTTTCGGTCATGACTATGGACGAGGCGGCGAAGATCGGGGACCTGTTTATAACAGTTACCGGCTGCCGGGACGTTATAACGGAGAGGCACTACGGGCTTATGAAAAACGGCGCCGTGCTCTGCAATTCCGGCCATTTCAACGTTGAGGTTGACGTGGATTGCCTTGAACGTACAGCCGTTCAAAAGGAGCCTCAGAAGCAGAATATAATGGGTTACAAGCTCAAAAACGGGAACTGGCTTTACGTGCTGGCCGAGGGGCGGCTTGTAAACCTGGCTTCCGGCGACGGGCATCCGGTGGAGATAATGGACATGAGCTTTGCCATACAGGCCCTTTCGGCAAAGTATCTGGCGGAGAACCGGGGCAGGCTGGAGCCGGGAGTTATCTCCGTGCCCAGGGAGACTGATCTGGACGTGGCTATGAGGAAGCTCTCCGCCTGCGGGCTTTCAATAGATAAGTTGACGCCGGAGCAGGAAAAATACCTGAGCAGCTGGGCAATATAAGGGGGCGGAGAATGAAAAAGGTAATGCTGGTTTTCGGCACAAGGCCGGAGGCCATAAAGATGTGCCCCCTTGTAAAGGAGCTTAAGACGAGAAAAAATATAGAGACGGTAGTCTGCGTTACGGGCCAGCACCGGGAGATGCTGGAGCAGGTGCTCCGCACCTTTGAGGTGACGCCGGACTACGACCTCTCCATAATGAAAAACGGCCAGACGCTTTTTGACGTTACAAACCGCGTCCTGGACGGGATGAAGGCGGTTTTGGAAAAGGAGAAGCCGGACGTGGTGCTGGTACACGGCGATACATCCACCACCTTCGCCGCGGCGCTGTCCTGCTTTTATCTCCAAATCCCGGTGGGACATGTTGAGGCGGGGCTGCGGACATATAACATTTATTCTCCTTATCCGGAGGAATTTAACCGGCAGGCTGTGAGCATCATAGCAAAGTACAACTTTGCCCCCACTGAGACGGCGAGGGAAAACCTGATAAAAGAGGGCAAGGACGCGTCCACGATATACGTAACGGGAAACACCGCCATCGACGCATTGAAAACCACGGTCCGGAAGGATTTCACACACCCGGAGCTGGAGTGGGCGAAGGGGAGCAGGCTGGTTATTCTGACGGCCCACCGGAGAGAAAACTGGGGCGAGCCGCTGCACCATATTTTCGCGGCAATACGCAGGATAGTGGACGAGTTCCCGGATATAAAGGTGATATACCCCATCCATATGAACCCCCTTGTCCGGGCCGCGGCCAATGAGGTGATAGGCGGGCACGAGAGGGTGCGCATAATAGAGCCTCTGGATGTGCTGGATTTCCACAATTTCCTGGCCAGAAGCTACGTTATCCTGACGGACAGCGGCGGGATACAGGAGGAGGCTCCCTCCCTTGGAAAGCCTGTGCTGGTGCTGCGGGACACCACGGAGCGGCCTGAGGGCATAGCGGCCGGTACCCTGAAGCTTGCCGGCACCGACGAGGAGACCATCTACAGGGAGTTTAAGAGGCTCCTGACGGACAGGGAGGCGTATGACGCCATGTCCGGAGCGTCAAACCCCTACGGCGACGGCTTCGCGTCAAGGCGCATAGCTGATATCCTTGAGTGATTACCGGAAACGGCGCTCCGGGGAGCGCGGGATGCTTTATATTTTATAAGATTGGAGAGACAGAGATGAAAAAGATGAGAAAACTCATTGCGGCATGCCTTGCCGCGGCAATGGTATTTTCTGTGACTGCGGTGCTGTGCGGATCGCCGGCACTGGCAGCGGAGGAGAACGGGGACTATAAGCTGCTGGCGCTTACCTTTGACGACGGGCCGAGTAAATACACCTCGTACCTTCTGGATGAACTGGCGAAGCGTGACGCCCACTGCACCTTTTTTATGGTGGGCACCTGCGCAGCCCAGCGCCCGGAGGTATTAAAGCGTATGGCGGACGAGGGACATCAGCTCGGCAACCATACATACAGCCACGCCAGCCTCAACACCTCAAACGTGACTAGCCAGCTGAGCGGATGCCGTAAGTATCTTGTTGCCGCAGGCGGCGAGCAGACCTATTACGTGAGGCCGCCTTATGGGAGCAGCAGCTCCGCCACCAGGGCCTATTTTAAGGCGCCTGCTATCCTGTGGTCCGTGGACCCCTACGATTGGAAGTATCTTAATACGAATACAGTCGTGAACAACATTATGTCAACGGTTAAGGATGGGGACATAATTCTGCTCCACGACCTTTACAAGACGAGTGTCGATGCGGCGCTTATAGTGATAGACAGGCTCCAGGCCCAGGGCTATGAATTTGTGACGGTGAGCGAGCTTTTCAGAAGAAGGGGAGTCACACCGGAAAACGGCAAGGTCTACACCTGCGCCAGAAACAACGGCGTGAATCTTGGGCCTGTCAAGGAGCCTGAGCCGGACCCCGAGTATTACGACGAGACAAAGCTGGATGAGCACTGGGGCTACGAGGCCATACAGTTTGTGCTCGCTGAGGGGCTTTTCACAAATTATGAGGATGGCAGCTTCGGGCCAAACAGGTATATGACAAGGGGCATGTTCGTAACGGCCCTGGGCAGGCTCGCTGATGTGGAGGCCGTTGATATAGAGGAGCCTGTTTTCTCGGACGTGGACGCCGGCAGCGAGGCCGCGCCGTATGTCCAGTGGGCTGCGGAAAACGGGATAGTCGAGGGCTATGGGGACGAAAAGAACAGCTTCGGGATAAACGACACCATAACCCGGGAGCAGATGGCGACCATAATCCTGCGGTATATGAAATACGCTGGCTATGACACCGGGAGCCAGACCGATTTTGAGCTTAAGTTCACTGACAGCGGCGATATATCGGAATACGCGGCGGAGGGCGTGAAATACTGCGCTGCTATCGGCCTTTTAAAGGGCGACCAGAATAACGCCTACGACCCGGCCAGCTTTACTACCAGGGCGCAGGCCGCCACGGTGTTCATGCGGCTGTGGAATTATCTTGTAAACGGCGGAGAGACGACGGATACGCCGGAGCCTGAGCCGTCTCCGGAGCCCTCCGGAGAGCCGGCGGAGGACCCGTCGGCGGGACAGCCGCAGGAGCCGGATCAGGACAATGAGCAGGTCCCTGACGCGCCCGTACAGGAGTAAGGCGATCCCGCTGCCGCGGCAGTACGGTTTCATAATATGGATTTACAGAGCCGGTGTGCCTCTTTGGGCGCACCGGCTTTCCTGTTTTATACTTGCGCCGGGGCGGAGTATGTTATAAAATGTGTTTATTACTGAAAGGAAGTGCCAGAATGGATTTTTCATATTTTATGCCCACGCGGATAATCTCCGGGCGGGACTGTGTAAAGAAGAACGCCGGGGCCATGGCCGGTCTGGGGAAGAAGGCCCTTGTCGTCACCGGCGCCCACTCCGCCGCAAATAACGGCTCTTTAAAGGATGTGCTGGCGGCCCTTAAGAAAAACGGGCAGCAGAGCGCGGTTTTTGATAAGGTCGTGCCGAATCCCCCGGTGTCCTGCGCCAGAGAGGGCGCGGAGCTGGCAAAGTCGGAGAAAGCGGACTTTATCGTTGCCGTGGGCGGCGGCTCCGCCATGGACGCGGGAAAAGCGATAGCAGCCATGGCCTGCCGTGAGATAGAGGACGGCGAGCTTTTTTCCGCCGATTACAGCGACGGCGTCCTGCCGGTAGTCTGCGTCCCCACAACGGCGGGGACAGGCTCTGAAGTCACGAAGGTGGCGGTGCTCACCTGCCCCTGGCTGGAGACGAAGTGCTCCATGGGCGGAAGCGCCCTTTTCCCCGCAGTGTCGTATCTTGACGGAAAGTATATGGAGACCCTGGGCCACGCCACTACGGTGAACACTGCGGTGGACGCCCTGACTCACGCGGTGGAGGGGATGCTCTCCACCGGGGCCTCGCCCATAACGGACATGCTGGGGGCTGAGAGTATCGGCATAATCTCCGCCAGATTCCGCGGAATGAAGGAGGATACCCTCACGGGCCTTGACAGGGATATGCTGCTCTACGCCTCCACACTGGCGGGGATGGTAATAGCGAATACGGGCACAAACGTGGTGCACGCCATGGGCTACAGCCTGACATATTACAGGAACATCGACCACGGGAGGGCAAACGGCCTGCTCTTTGCCGAATATATGGCTTTTGTGAACAAATACGCCCCGGAGCGGGCGTCCTATGTGCTGCGGCTTATGGGCTGCGCAAACGCCGAGGAGCTGGCGGTGAAAATGCGGCAGCTTCTGGGCGAGCCTGACAACGTGACCGTGGGCGAGGCGGAAAAGTTTACGGAAAAGGTGCTTGCGACCAAGGCCGGGAATCTGGCAAAGTGCATAGCCTGCCCCAACGAAAGAGAAGTGGCGAGAATCTACAAAAATTCCTTTGAGCTTATCTGACATAAAATCCGCAGCTTATTACCGGCGGGAATATAGATGTCCGTAATTGAATAACCGGCCGATTGAAATTGAAGCGCTTTTCGGATAAAATGATATGTATATAGAAAAAATGAAAGGACGGATTACATTGGTAAATCCCAATCCGATTTTTACCGCCTTCAATCAGCTTGCATTCGTAGGGCCTGATTTCAGGAAGCTTGCCAAAGTCATGGCTGACGAGTACAAAATCGGCCCATGGCACATAGGCAACACCGACCCTGACCAGATACCTCCCGTGGCTATCACGGACGTCACCTTAAACGACGAGTATCTGGGCACATACCAGGTTGCGATTTTTATGTGCGACTTTTTCCCATCCATACAGCTTGAGCCCATCCAGCCTCTCGGCGGAACAAAGAGCATTTTCCAGGAGTATATGGAAAAGCACACCATCGGCGTTCAGCATCTGTGCATAAATAACGCCAACGGCGATTATGACCGCTGCTTTGAGGCGTTCCGCGCCCAGGGCGTGACCGGCTATCAGAGCGCCATAGTGGCCGGCTTTGAGCACTGCGGCTTTGCCGACCACGACGACCTGCTGGGGCTCAGCCTGGAGGTACACGACCGTTTTAAAGAGCCTGACGGGCCTCCCCCTGAGGGCGGAGAGATGTACCCAGCGGACGGCAAGGCGCCGGAGGGGACTCCCCTTGCCACGGATATAAGCGGCATCGGCTTTGCGGTGAGGGATGCGGACAGGATTGCTGATATGTTTGAATCCTACGGAGTAGGCCCCTGGGAGGTAAAGGAGCTTCCCGCGGATAAGGACAATACATATCCCATAAAATATGCCGTGGCCCAGACCGGCAATCTGCTTTTGGAGCTTATCCAGCCCATGGGGCAGGATTATTTTGCAGAGGAGCTCGAAAAATACGGCCCCCGGGTACACCACATCACCTTTAAGCGTACCGGCTCCTACGAGGAGACTCTGGAGCGCATACGCAGGGCGGGCTTTAAGGATATGGAGACGGTTAAGATAAACGGCCGGGAGCGCACCTACTGCGACCACCAGTCCATTATGGGGACAAACATTGAGATACTGAAATAAAAACCGGGACGCTGTGAAAA
>CAZBUH010000022.1:0-24576 GCA_964495095.1 uncultured Oscillospiraceae bacterium
TATTGAAATAGTGCAGCAGATACTTAATACATAATAGTGAAAGGCTCTCCTGTAGAGGGAGAGCCTTTCACTATTATGATAATTATAATTATATCATGTATATATAATTATTTCAAATGCCGTTCATGCCATTTGGGTATAAATAAAAGAAAAAAAGGTATTTCACAAACAAAAATCCCGGTGTTAAAATTTTAGTACAGGAAAAATACATTATGGAAATATGAGGAGGAATAATATGAAGGTTCTGGCAATATCCGGAGGAAGCAAAAACGGGTCCAACGACGCCATGGCTCGGGAGGCGCTGATGGGCGCGCAGGAGGCCGGCGCGGAGATAGAATTTATCCGCCTGCTGGATTTGAATCTCAAGCCCTGCACAGGCTGTGTGGCATGTGTTAACAGCCTAATGGGCGGCGGAAACGGGGACTGCGTGATCAGGGATGATCTTGAATGGCTCAATAACAAAATACTGGACGCGGACGGGCTGCTGTTCGTAATGCCGATATTTGAAAAAGGCGCGCCCGGGATTATGCACGTGCTTCAGGACCGGCTCTGCGGGCCGGCGCACGACACAGGCATCAACATCGTGGCCGGGAATATAGCCAAGGAGCTTGGTAAGCCGGGGCCCGACCCCCGCAAGCTGAAGCCAAAGGTCATGTCGTCTATCGCCATCGGAGGCTCGGACTGGAACACGAGGGTCTCATGCGATATGAATCTTGTGGCTATGACGGCTATGTGGAAAGTGATCGACGACATCGTATTCCCGTGGGCAAAGTCAATAGTGCTGGACGACAGCGCTGTGAGCACGTGCCATAATGTCGGAATAAAGCTTGCCGAGGCGGCCGCCGACATGGAAAACGCAAAATACAACGGGGATCCGGGGATATGCCCCCTGTGCCACAGCAGGAATTTCATGCTCCAGGATGACGCAAAGCACGCTGTCTGCGAGGTTTGCGGCGTCGTAGGGGAGATATCAATCGAAAACGGAAAACTGAAATTTTCCGTGCCCGGGGAGCAGTATGAGCACGCCCACACAACCATACCCGGAAAGCTGAAGCACATGGACGACATTTATCACTATGAGACACAGCTCAACGAGCAGAAGAAAACCGACGAATACAAAAACCGTATGGCAAAGTACCGTCAGTTTATCCAGGCGTCAAAGCCGGAATAATAAAGAAATGATTGCAGGAGGAAAAAATATGAAAGCGGGAGTATTTTACGGCAAGGAAGATATACGTATAGAGGAACGCCCAATACCTGCGGCCGGGCCGAACCAGATGGTAGTAAAGATAAATTACTGCGGCATCTGCGGGACAGATGTGGAATTTTACAAAACGGGCGCCGTGCCTCCGTTTGTACAGCTTCCGATGGTGCTGGGGCATGAAAACAGCGGCACCGTGTACCAGGTGGGCGAGGGCGTCACCGGCTTTAAAGTCGGCGATAAGGTCCTCTGCGGCCCTCCCACGGCATGTGAGGAGATGTGCCCGTCCTGCAAAATCGGCAGGACAAATATCTGCATAAACGGTTTCCCAAACACCGCCGGCATAGGCGGGCCGGACGGCGGATATGCCGAGTATTACCTTGTGCGGGACGTGGCCCACACGATGATAATAAAAGTTCCGGAAGAGGTGGATTTGAAGGACGCCGTGCTTTTTGATGTTATATGCGTTTCGCTTCACGGGGTGCGGCGCTCGAACTTTAAAATAGGCGATAACGTTGTAGTATCCGGCACCGGGCCTATCGGCCTTGCGGCCATACAGTTCCTCAAGGCCGGCGGGGCGAACAAAATAATAGCGCTGGGCACAACCTCCTCCAAGGAGCCTGTGCTCCGGCAGTACGGCGCTGATTATTTTATAAATTCAAAGGAGTGCCCGGATGTGGCGGGAGAGGTCTGCAAAATACTCGGCTCGCCCGTGGGCGCGGACGTGGTGTTCGAGTGTGCCGGCAACGCCGTCAGCCTCGGCAACTGCATAAACTGCGTAAAGCCCGGAGGCCAGGTAACTGTAATAGGCACTATACAGGAGCCCCTTTCCAACCTGGTGCCCGGGGGATTTTCCATACACGAGCCGGAGATAATCTTTACGTTTGTCTATACCGAGGACGAAGTGAAAATGTATCTTGAAATGCTGGCCGCCGGCAAGATAAAATTCCCGGGAATGGTGACGGATATCGTGTCTCTCGACGAGTGCGTGGAGAAATACATCGGCAATCCCAACAAGAAGGGTCAACTTAAGGTACTCATAGATCCTTGCAAATAAAAGAAATAAGGAGATAAGGATAAAATGGCAAATCTCTATCCAAATATAATGGCGCCTGTAAGGGTGGGGAATGTATTCCTGAAAAACAGGCTTATATCCGCACCGTCAACCATACATACAGGCTCCAGCGGGCAGCCGTATCCAACCGAAAAAGGCATACGCTTTTTTGAGGACAGGGCCAGGGCCGGCGTCGGCCTTGTGACCTGCGCCGGCGTTTCGGTGGGCGGCGCCAACGACGACGGCACACATTGCAGTTGGGACGTCTTTAAGCCGAATCACACCAACCGCCTTGTGGATATGGTGGAGCGGATACATATGTACGGCGCAAAGTGCACCATGGAGCTGATAGGCGTTTTCCCGGACGGGTATACCGTCAGCGACGGATGCTCAATAATGGGAAGTCCTCCAATTGGCCGCGAGATAACAAAAGAGGACATGGAGAAATTTAAGCAGGACTATATCGCCACTGCTGTGGAGATAAAAAAGTGCGGATTTGACGGGCTGCTGCTGCATATGGGACACAGCATACCCCTGGCCCAGTTTCTGTCGCCGCTGACAAACCGCCGCACCGACGAGTATGGCGGCAGCACGGAAAATCGCTGCCGTTATCCCAAAGAGCTCATAGACGGGGTGCGCGCCGCCGTAGGCAAAGACATGATAATCGAGGTCCGCATATCCGGATCTGAATTTGAGGCCGGCGGCATAGATATTGACGAGGGTATTCGCATCGGGGAAATACTCCAGGAAAATATAGACATCCTCCAGGTTTCCGCCGGTATGCACAATCCGGACTGGATGACCTGGACGCATCCCTGCGGATTCCTGCCGCCTATGCCCAATGTGTATCTTGCCGAGGCGTTTAAAAAATCGGGCAGGATAAAAGTCCCGGTGTCCACTCTCGGCGGCATTGGAAGCGTGGAAGAGGCGGACAAAATAATCGCAGATGGCAAGGCCGATTTTGTAGTTGCCGCCCGTTCCTTTATAGCGGACCCGGACTGGGTCAAAAAGGGCTGCGCAGGAAAGCAGGAGGATGTACGGCCCTGCGTGAAATGTATGCGCTGCCACGACAGCGACAACTACGCGCAGCACCTTATCTGCACTGTTAATCCGCGTGTAGGCGCCGAGGAGGCCATAGAGCGTATAGCCCAGCCTGCCGCAAGCAAAAAGGTGGCGGTTATCGGCGGCGGCCCCGCCGGAATGCAGGCCGCGCTGACGGCATGGAAGCGGGGGCATCAGGTCACACTGTTTGAAAAAGAGCAAACTCTCGGCGGAAAGCTGATGTTTGCCGATTATGTCTCGTTTAAATATCCTCTCGCCGTCTATAAAAACTGGATGGTATCTCAGGTCATGAAATCCGGAGTTACGGTAAAGCTCGGCAAAGAGGCGTCGCCCGGGGATGTGAAGGGCTTTGACGCTGTTATTGCCGCCGTAGGCAGCGAGCCTGTTGTTCCGCCGATACCGGGAATTGAAAACGCAAAGCCCGCCATAGATATTTACGGGCACGAGGACGAGCTGGCCCAGGACGTCTGCCTTATCGGCGGCGGTCAGGTGGGGCTGGAGACAGGACTTCATCTCTGCAAGCTGGGAAAGAATGTGACGATACTGGAGATGCGTTCAGCCCTTGCTCCCGATGCGTCAAAAACACACCGGGACGAGCTTCTTGTGGAGGTCCGCAGTGAGCCTAAACTGACCGTTATTCTGGACGGCCGCTGCACCGCTGTAGAGCCGGACGGCGTTACATATGAAAAAGCCGGTGAAAGCAAAAAAATAAGCGCCGGAAGCGTGGTCCTCTCCGCTGGTATGCGCGGATTGAGCGGACTTGCGGACAGCTTTATGGGAATCACCGACGAGTATGCCCAGGTGGGCGACTGTGTAAGGGCGCGTACTGTGGAGCAGGCCAATAAAGAGGCGTTTTTCGCCGCGATGCTGCTCTGATTTTCACAGACATAGCCCTGCCCGGATAAACCGGACAAAGCGGGAGCAGACGCTTCACTCCTCTTTTCATCACAAATCATGACAGGCGCCGCCTGCCGCCGGAAATATAGTTCTTCCCGGCGGCAGGCGGTATGTTTTTTTGCCACGCCCCGAATTGCAGGATCGTCAAGCATATTGGACAGAGGATTCTTTAGGAGACGACCGGTTAAGGGGCCCCATATCCTGCGTTATACCGGTCATAAAGGATATGGCCGCCTTTCGGCGAGTCGGTTTGTGTTAGCTCAGCTTTGCCTCTCGAGGCTCTATCCTTTATCCTTTTTTTCTCCTGTCCAATATCTATTGTGAGCCTGCATCTGCGCTTTCTTTTTTATATTGTATAGCTTGCAAACACAAGGCGTTTCTGATATAATTAAGTGGTTAAAATAAGCGGGAGTATTGCTATTTGGAAAGGAGCGCGATTTTTTGAATTCTGCGGCTGAAGTATGGGACAGGGTCCTGGATATTCTCCGTTCAAATCTTACGTCTACGGCAATAGCCACGTGGTTTGCCGACTGCTCCGTTCTGGACCTGATGGACAATAAAATCACCATATACACCCCATCTGAGTTTAACAGGGACATCATAGAGAGCCGTTTCAAGGATTCTATAAAATCCGCTCTGTACGAGCTTTTTTCCGGAGAATTCGACGTGGTGGTATTGGGGGGCGACGATCTGAGCGCCTACAGAATTTCTGCGCCTCAGGCCGGCTCCCTTATGGACAGCGACGATTTCACATTTGAGCGCTTTGTAGTTGGAAACTCCAATAAATTTGCCCATGCCGCAGCCATGGCCGTATCGGAAAACCCGGCTGAGGTATATAACCCTCTTTTCATATACGGCGATTCCGGGCTTGGAAAGACCCATCTTCTTTACGCCATAGCACACGTGGTAAGGATAAACCACCCCGAATATAAAATAGTTTACATAAAAGGCGACGACTTTACAAACGAGCTTATAGAGGACCTGAAACGGGGCAGGATGCCGGAATTCAGGGAGAAATACAGGACTGCTGACCTGCTGCTGGTGGACGATATCCAGTTTATAGCCGGAAAGGATTCCACCCAGGAGGAGTTTTTCCACACCTTCAACACCCTGTATGAATCCAGACACCAGATAGTCCTCACCTCCGACCGTCCGCCAAAGGCAATGAACACCCTGGAGGATCGGCTGAAAACGAGGTTTGAATGGGGCCTCATCGCCGATATAATCCCGCCTGATTACGAAACCAGGATGGCCATAATAAAAAACAAGGCCCAGCAGCTTGGCCTTATCCTGCCGGAAGAGGTGATGGTCTACATCGCCGAAAATATCACGGCAAACGTGCGTCAGATAGAGGGCGCAGTAAAAAAGATAATGGCCTACATGGACCTTATGGGGGACAAAATAAACGTAAGCTCCGTGGCTTCGGTATTAAAAGAGCTCTACACGGAAAAGTCCGAATTTGCCCCCACCGCCGATATAATAATCGAGGAAACGGCCAGATTTTATTCCGTATCCCCCGAAAGCATAAAAAGCTCAAAGCAGACGAGGGATATCGTTATTCCGAGGCACGTCTCCATCTACCTTATACGCAATATGACAAACCTTTCCCTCACAGAAATAGGCGATATATTTAACAGACACCACGCCACTGTGAAAAATTCCCTTAACTGGATAGAAGAAAATATGAAAACATCTCCTGAGCTTGTAAACGTCATAAAAGACATAAAAGCCAATATAAATTCAAGGACCTGACGCGTTTTATACCAGAAATTTTTCAACACCTTTTGTTGAAATGTGTAAAAATAATCTGTGGAAAAACAAAATGTCGAAAACACTGAAAAATAATTATTTTCTTTCCACATTTTTATAAACAGCCAAAACTATTGAAAAATCTTGAGCTTTCAGTGATTTCCACATTTTTTCATACTACTACTGCTATTACTAAATAATATTCTATCTCTTCTATCTTTATTACTGTCTGGAGGAAAGAACATGAAATTTTCTTGTGAAAAAGCGATGCTTCTTATGGCTGTGACAATAGCTTCCAGAGCGGCTTCTGCAAAAAGCGCTGTTCCGGCCCTGGAGGGACTTCTCATAGAGGCCGCCGAGAATATAAAGATAACCGGCTACGATTTGAAAACCGGAATAATCACAACCGTACAGGCGGACGTTGAGGAACAGGGCAGCGTGGTTTTTAACGCAAGGCTGTTCGGGGAGATAATACGAAAGCTTCCCGACGATATTATCTATATAAGCGTGGACGACAATATGATCACCACCATAAAATGCGGGATGAGTCTTTTCAGTATAGTCGGCTCCCCGTCTCTGGATTATCCGGAGCTTCCGGCAGTGGAATCCCAAAATTCCGTGTATATAAAGCAAAAGACCCTTAAGGCCATGATAACCCAAACAAACTTTGCCGTCAGCGACAACGAGGCCCGTCCTATCCACACAGGCTCGCTTTTTGAGGTGGATAAGAAAATACTCACGGTGGTGTCTGTGGACGGCTTCAGGCTGGCTTTAAGGCGCGAGGAGATATCAGGCTCAGAGATAGAGAACACCAGCTTTGTAGTCCCCGGCTCGGCCTTGAGCGAGGTGGAAAAAATAGCCGCTGATGTGGATGACGACATTAAGATAACCGTCGGCGCAAAGCACGTTATATTTACCATAGACAGCACAATGCTAATATCCCGCAGGCTTGAAGGGGAATTTTTAAACTACCGTCAGGCAATACCCCAGAATAACAAGTATGCCATAGAAATTGATAAAAAAACCGTTATAAGCTGCGTGGAGAGAGTCTCCATAATAATAAACGAAAAGCTCAAAAGTCCCGTAAGGTGTACTTTTGAGGAGAACATGTTTAAAATTTTCACTGCCACGCCTCTCGGAAAGGCATACGATGAGTGCGAGGTAAAGGGAGACGGTGAGGGCCTCGAAATAGGCTTCAACAATAAATATCTGCTGGATGCTTTAAAGGCTGCGCCTTCGGATAAAATAGTTATGAAGCTCAACACCGGCGTGTCCCCCTGCATAATAATCCCCGCCGACGGGAGCAGCAATTTCTTATATATGATACTCCCTGTGAGGCTGAAATCAAATGAAAGTTAAGGTAACCAAAAAGCTTAAAAGCAGCGGGATTGAAGTGGCTATATGCACAGAGTTTATAAGGCTGGACGCTTTTCTCAAATTCGCCGCCTTATGCGGCACCGGCGGCGAGGCTAAAATGCTTATACAGGACGGGCTTATATCTGTAAACGGAGAGGTCTGTAATCAGCGCGGAAAAAAGCTTTTTCCCGGGGACAGGGTGTCCTTTCAGGGGAATACCTACGCAGTCAAAAACGGATGAGGATAGACAGTATAGAGCTTGACGGTTTCAGAAATTACGATGGTTTCAAAACCGGCTTTGACAGCAATATAAACGTAATAACAGGCGACAATGCCCAGGGAAAGACAAACCTGCTCGAGGCCGTATATTATCTCACAGGGGCCAGGTCCTTCAGGACCAGATCCGACAGGGAGGTAATAGGCTTCGGCAGGGAATTTGCGTCCATATCCGCCTGCGTTTTTTCAGACGGGCGGAATAAGAGTATAGATATAAAGCTTATACCGGGCAGGAAAAAGCAGATAGAGGTAAACAGGGTAAAGCTCAAAACGTCTTCAGAGCTGTCAGGGACTCTGACGGCTGTGCTTTTTTGTCCGGAGGATCTTTACATAATCCGGGAGAGCGCCGGGGCCAGGCGGAGATTTATGGACAACGCCATATGTCAGCTCCGTCCCAGATACGCCGCCGCTCTAAGTGAATTCAACAGGCTTTACGAGCACAAGGTGAGAATATTAAAGGACCATTTCGAAAAACCGTCCCTTCTGGATACCCTGGACGATTTTAATTTAAGGCTTGCCCAGACCGGGGCGGAGCTTATATATTACAGGGCCTCTTTTTCAAGACGTCTCAGCCAGTATGCCGGGAAGATACACCGGGAATTCTCCGGCGGTCAGGAAGAGCTGACGGCGGAATACAGAACGGTAAAAACCGTGGACGACCCATTTAAAAAGCCGTCGGAAATTCTGCCGATGCTTTTGGAACACCAGCAGGGACTGAGACAGGCCGAGATAGACTCGGGCCAGTGCTTAAGCGGCGCCCATAAGGACGATTTGGATATAAAAATAAACGGCGTTCCGGCAAAAAGCTTTGCCTCTCAGGGCCAAACAAGGACGGCGGCCCTGTCCCTCAAGCTGGCGGAGAGGGAGATACATTTTAACGACAGGGGCGAATATCCGGTGCTGCTTTTGGACGATGTTTTGTCGGAGCTGGACCCGGGCCGCCAGAGCTTTGTTTTAAACAGAATCACGGAGGGCCAGGTATTTATAACCTGCTGTGAGGACAGACAGATAATAAACAAAACCGGCGGCAGGGTACTTAAAATAAGAGAAGGGAAACTTTTGTAATGTATCTTAATCTGGGGCAGGACACGGTAGTTCCGCAGAGCAGCATTATTGGAATATTTGATTTGGACAACACAACTTCGTCACATATAACGAAAAATTTTCTCAACAACTCACAGAGAGAAAAGCGGCTCGTAAATTTATGCGACGGGCTTCCGAAATCCTTCGCCGTATGTGTGGAGAACGGGGAGACAAAGGTTTATTTAAGTCAGTTTGCTTCGTCCACACTTATAAAAAGATGTGAAAATTTTGATGCCAACGCTTTTTAGCGCATTGGCGGGAGGTAGAGTATGTCAGATATAAACGAAAAGGTAACTCAGGAATACGACGCGTCAAAAATACAGGTTTTGGAAGGGCTGGAGGCCGTAAGAAAGCGCCCCGGTATGTATATAGGCTCCACATCGTCCACAGGTCTGCACCATCTCGTTTACGAGATAGTGGATAATGCCATCGACGAGGCCCTGGCGGGATACTGCAACGATATAGTCGTGACCATACACGACGGGAATATAATAACAGTCGTTGATAACGGCCGCGGCATACCCGTAGACGTACAGGAACAGACGGGAAAATCCGCCCTTGAGGTGGTCTATACCGTGCTCCACGCCGGCGGAAAATTCGGCGGCGGCGGATACAAGGTGTCCGGAGGACTTCACGGCGTGGGCGCGTCGGTTGTAAACGCCCTCTCCGAATGGCTGACAGTGCAGGTACACAAAAACGGCAAAATATACGAGATGAAGTTCTCCCGGGGCGATACCACGGAGGAGCTTAAAATAATCGGTGATACGGATAAGACCGGCACCACCGTAACCTTCAAGCCGGACCCTGAGATATTTGACGAGACGGAATACAGCTATGACACACTACACACCCGTATGCGTGAGCAGGCGTTTTTAAACGCCGGAGTAAAAATAACCACAATAGACGAGCGCCCCGGCATGGAGCAGCAGGACGTTATGCACTACGAGGGCGGCATAAAAGAGTTTGTAACATACTTAAACAAGAACAAAAACCCGCTCCACGAGCAGATTATATACATGTCCGGAGAAAAAAACGATGCTATGGCCGAGGTGGCCATGCAGTATAACGATGGATATAACGAGCTTATACTCTCATTTGCCAACAACATACACACCCCCGAGGGAGGCATGCACGAGACGGGCTTTAAGACGGCCCTTACAAGAGTGCTGAACGACTACGGAAAGAAAATAAAAATGTTAAAGGACGACGAGAAAATTTCCGGCGAGGACTGCCGTGAGGGACTTTCCGTCGTAATAAGCGTAAAGCTCATAGAGGCCCAGTTTGAGGGCCAGACAAAGACGAAGCTGGGAAACAGCGAGATAAGGACTCTGGTTGACAGCATAGTTTCAGATAAGCTGGCCCAGTTTTTGGAGGAAAACCCCGCCGCCGGCAAGCTGATAATCGACAAGGCGCTTACGGCAAACAGGGCAAGAGAGGCCGCCAGAAAGGCCAGGGAGTCGGTGAGAAGGAAAACGGGGCTGGAATCCGGCCAGATGCCGGATAAGCTTCAGGACTGCAACGAGCGGGACCCCAGCCTGTGCGAAATTTACATCGTTGAGGGCGACTCCGCGGCAGGCTCCGCCATTCAGGGCAGGGACTCCAGATTCCAGGCTATCCTCGCCATGTGGGGCAAGATGCTCAATGTGGAGAAGGCCCGGGCCGATAAGATATACGGGAACGACAAGCTGTATCCGCTTATAGTGGCTCTCGGCGCCGGTATAGGCGAGGAGTTCAATATCGAAAAGCTCCGCTACCACAAAATAATTATTATGGCCGATGCCGATGTTGACGGCAGCCATATAAGGACGCTGCTGCTCACCTTCTTTTTCAGGTACATGCGGCCGCTTATAGAAAACGGATATGTCTATTCCGCAGTACCGCCCCTTTATAAGCTCACAAGGGGAAAAACGACGCGGGTGGCGTACTCAGACCCACAGCGCGACCAGATAAGCGCCGAGATGCGCGGTGACAATCCCTCGGCAAAAGTGGATATAAGCCGCTATAAGGGCCTTGGCGAGATGGACCCCCACGAGCTTTGGGAGACTACAATGGACCCGGAAAAGCGCACTTTAAGGCGCATTACGCTGGACGACGCCGTGGCGGCGGACCAGGTGTTTACCGTTCTTATGGGCGAGGACGTTGAGCCCAGACGCGAATGGATAGAGACAAACGCAAAATACGTCGTAAATCTTGATGTTTAAGGGGGCGCGGTAAATGGCACACAATAGAGATTATAAGCCTGAGGATATCGCGTTTCCGGATCAGGTAATTACAGAATCAGAGCTTGTGCAGGAGATGAAGGCCAGCTATATCGACTACGCCATGTCGGTAATAGTCGGGCGCGCCCTGCCGGATGTGCGGGACGGCCTTAAGCCGGTACACAGGAGGATACTCTACTCCATGTACGAGGGGGGTCTGACCCACCAGAATCCCTACAAAAAATGCGCCACCGCCGTCGGTGATGTGCTGGGCCACTACCACCCCCACGGGGACGCATCCGTATATGACGCGCTGGTAAGGCTGGCCCAGGATTTCTCAATGAGGCATCCCCTTATTGACGGCCACGGAAACTTCGGCTCCGTGGACGGCGACCCTCCCGCGGCCTACAGGTACACGGAGGCCAGGATGTCCCGTATCTCCGACGAGATGCTCCGGGATATAGACAAGGAGACGGTTGACTGGGACCCCAACTTCGACGAGAGCAGAAAAGAGCCGAGAGTGCTCCCATCACGTTTTCCAAACCTGCTTGTAAACGGCTCCTCCGGCATAGCCGTAGGCATGGCCACCAATATTCCGCCCCACAATCTGAGAGAGGTCATAAACGCCTGCATATGCGTTCTGGATAACCCGGAGGCGACACTTTCAGACCTTATGGAGCATGTGGAGGGCCCGGATTTCCCCACAAAGGGCATAATTATGGGCAGAAACGGCATACGCCAGGCCTACGCCACCGGCCGGGGCCGGGTGGTGGTCCGGGCCAGGACGGAGTTTGAGGAGTACGGCCGGGACCGCAGGACGAGAATTATCGTCTCCGAGCTTCCCTATCAGGTAAATAAGCGCCAGCTTATTAAAAATATCGCCGAGCAGGTGAAGGATAAGCGACTTGACGGCATTTCGGATCTGCGCGACGAATCGGACAGAAACGGAATGCGCATGGTAATTGAGCTGCGCCGGGACGCAAATCCGCAGGTGGTATTAAACAAGCTCTTTACCCAGACGCAGCTCCAGTCCAGCTTTTCCATAATCATGCTGGCCCTGGTGCAGAATCAGACCCAGCCGAGAATACTGTCGCTGCGGCACATACTTGACGAGTACCTGACGTTTCAGGAGAGCATAATTACCCGCAGGACAAAATATGACCTGAAAAAAGCCCAGGAGCGGGCGCATTTGCTGCAGGGCCTTATAATCGCTCAGGACAACATCGACGAGGTAATCCATATAATTCGTTCCAGCTACGACAACGCCAAGGAAAGGCTTATGGAGCGCTTCGGGTTTGACGATATACAGGCCCAGGCCATACTGGACATGCGCCTTAAAGCCCTCCAGGGGCTGGACAGGGAAAAGCTCCAGGGCGAATATGACGAGCTGCAGGAAAAGATAAAATACTATAACGAGCTGCTGGCCGATCCTGAGAAGATAAAGGGCGTATTGAAGGACGAGCTTATCGCTATCCGTGACAAATACGGAAACGACAGGCTTACGGAAATCCAGGACGTTGAGGACGAGATAGACGTTGAGGACCTTATTGAGGAGGAGGAGTGCGTATACACCCTCACCCATAACGGCTATATTAAGAGGATGCCCGCCTCCGAATACCACGCTCAGGGCCGGGGCGGCCGGGGCATAAAGGCCATGGCCACCCGAGAGGAGGACTTTGTGGAGACGGTGTTTACGGCGTCAACCCACGACTATATACTTTTCTTCACAAATCTCGGCAAGGTCTATAAGAAAAAGGGCTACAACATCCCGGAAGCCGGACGTCAGGCCAAGGGCACGAATATAGTGAATATAATCCAGGTGGAGCAGGGCGAAAAGGTCTCCGCAATGATACACATGCGGGAATTTTCCGAGGATGCGTTCCTGATGTTTGTCACAAGGATGGGAACGGTAAAGAGGCTCTGCCTGTCGGCGCTTAAAAATATCAGAAGCTCCGGAATAAGGGCGCTGCATCTTGAGGAGGGCGACGAGCTTATTTCCGTGCGGCAGACCGACGGAAAGCAGCGGATACTTATCGCCACCCACGACGGCTCCGCCATATGCTTTGACGAAAACGACGTGCGGCCCATGGGCCGTGACGCCGTGGGCGTGAGAGGCATAAAGCTCCGGGCGGGAGACTACTGCATAGGAGCCGCCAGAGCCAGGGAAAACGGGACGCTGCTTTCAGTCACCGAAAACGGCTACGGAAAGAGAACGGAGATATCCGAATATCTGAGAGGCGACAGCGGAAATCCCCAAAACCGCGGCGGTCTGGGACTTAAAAACTACAATATCACGGAAAAGACAGGTAAAGTGGCCGGCATTAAGGTGGTTGACGACGGGGACGATATCCTCATTATCTCCAACGACGGCACGATTATAAGGATGGCGGCCTCTGACATAAGCATTTACGGCCGCGCCACCCAGGGCGTAAGGCTTATGCGCCTTACCGGGGATTCGAAGGTTATATCCATAGCCAGGACTGAGAAATCGGCGGAGCAGGAGGCGCCGGAGAGCGCCGAAGAGGATGAAAACACGCCGGAGAGCACTGAGAAATAAATAACAGGGCGGCCAAATGGCCGCCCTGCCCTATGGAGGCTTATGAAGGAAGTTACCATATACACCGACGGAGCCTGCTCCGGAAACCCCGGGCCGGGCGGCTGGGGCGCAATCTTAATATACGGAGAGCATAAAAAAGAGCTTTCCGGCGGGGAGAGGCAGACCACCAACAACAGGATGGAGCTTCTGGGCGTTATAACGGCATTGGAGGCGCTGAAGGAGCCGTGCCGGGTGACGCTCTACACCGATTCCCAATATATAGTGAACGCCGTAAATGAGGGCTGGCTTTCCTCCTGGAAGCAGAAAAACTGGAAGCGGAAGGGCGGAGACGTAAAAAACCCGGATTTGTGGCAGCGGGTTTATGAGCTCATAAGCGTTCATGAGGTGAAATTTATATGGGTAAAGGGCCACGCGGAGAATAAATTCAATAACCGCTGCGACGAGCTGGCGGTGGAATACAGAAAAAGATACGATTAAAAGGGTACGGGAAATCCGTACCCTTTTTTCGCGACAAGGCCCGCAATCCGGCGGGCGCTTTTGAAAATAAAAAAGGACTGAGAAGCGCTCTGCTTTTCAGTCCTTTTGCATCCGTTAAATGTCTTACTGTGCCAGGCTGTTTACCTTGTGGGCCAACTGACTCTTTTTACGAGCGGCATTATTCTTGTGGATAATGCCTTTAGCGGCAGCGCGGTCTACAGTCTTAACAGCAACTTTATAGGCGCTTTCGGCTGCTTCACGGTTGCCCTCAGCGACGGCTGCGTCAACCTTTTTGATGTTGGTCTTAAGGATGGACTTTCTTATCTTGTTGCGGGCAGTCCTGTCTCTGGCAATAAGGACACGCTTGGACGCGGATTTAATGTTGGGCATGCTTTTAGCCACCTCCTCCTATAAAGTCACGGGAATAAGCATAAAAATATCTTTTTACACCGTGCGGAAATATATTTTAACATTACTTATCTTAAAAAGCAAGGGTTTTCTAAAAAAATTTTAAATTTTGAATACGATTGTGTCTTGTGTGAATACTAACCACTATAATTTGTATTTTAGCTGTATTTTGTGGGAGGCGGCATTATGAAAAAACGCACGGACCTGGCGCTGGAGGCCAGGGAGATATGGTCCGAATCGGCATCGGAGCAGACGGAGCTGCCCGGCGTCAAGGCCCGGGAGGAGGATAAAAACGGGTTTAAGGTCACCGTGGTGGAAATTTTGAACGAGCAGGGCTCCAAAGAATTATGTAAACCAATGGGAAAATATGTGACTATTGAGCTTGGGGGGCTTATCCGCCGGGAGGACGAGGCTTTTGCAAGATGCGCAGAAACAGTGTCGGAGACGCTTCGAGATATGATGGGCGGCGGGAAAAAGACGGTGCTGGTTGCGGGACTGGGCAACAGGCGGATAACGCCGGACGCAGTGGGGCCCGAGGTTATAAGCAATATTATGGTGACGCGGCACCTTACGGAGACGATTCCCGAACATTTTAAAAATTTTAACAGGATTGCGGCGGTGGAAACCGGCGTGCTGGCCGCCACCGGCATTGAGAGCGCCGCTGTGATAAAGGCCTTGTGCCGGGAGATAGCGCCGGAGCTTGTGATTGTTGTGGACGCCCTGGTGTCCAGAAATATCTCCCGGGTGTGCCGGACAATACAAATTGCGGATTCCGGCATTGTCCCCGGCTCCGGCGTGGGCAACAGCCGGGAGGAGATAAGCGAAAAGACCCTTGGCAGGCCGGTGCTGGCCGTGGGAATACCCACGGTGGTGGACGCGGGCACTATGGCCATGGACGCGGCGGAGGAGGCCGGCGTGCCGGAGGACATTGCGGAGAAGCTGGGAAAAATCCGCAGCGGCATGATCGTGACGCCAAAGGACATCGATGAGAACATCACAAATCTGTCCAGGGTGACGGGCTACGGAATCGACATGGCCTTGCAGCCTGGATTGTCCGTGGGGGATATCAATATGTTTTTAAGCTGAATGTTTCACGTGAAACGCTCAAAAAGAAAAAACCCATGTTTCACGTGAAACATGGGTTGAAAAGATATTCCAATGTGGTATAATATCCGCAAAGCGGATATTATACATTGATTCCAAACCGTTTTGCTCCCCGGCTCCGCCGGAAACCGCAAAACATGGCATTATAATCCGCGCGGCAAAATTATACCGTGCGGCCGGCGGAGATAAGGGCTGCACCACAAACCCCAGAAAAACGAGGTACGCGAATGGCGAAAATAATTGCAATGGCAAACCAGAAGGGCGGCGTTGGGAAAACCACCACATGCGTCAATCTGACCTGCGCCCTGAGCAAAAGCAAAAAGGTGCTCCTCTGCGATATGGACCCCCAGGGGAATTCGACCTCCGGCATGGGAATCAACAAAAACAAGACGGAGTACAACATATATGACGTAATGGCGGGGAAATGCCCGGCGGAGGAGGCTATAGCCTCTACAAAATACGGAGACGTGCTCCCCTCCAACCGGGAGCTTTCCGGCGCAAGCGTGGAGCTTGTATCCCTCAGCGGCAGGGAGTATGTTTTAAAGGAAATGCTTAAGTCGGTCGCGGACAGGTACGATTACATATTGATAGACTGCCCTCCGTCATTGGAGCTTATCACCCTGAACGCCCTGTGCGCCGCCGACAGCATTATCGTCCCGGTACAGTGCGAGTATTACGCACTGGAAGGGCTCAGCGACCTGACATCAACCGTCAGGATAGTGAAAAGGGCCCTCAATCCGGGAATTGAAATAGAGGGCGTGCTGCTCACCATGTACGATAACAGGACAAACCTCTCGCTGCAGGTGGCCGAGGAAGTGCGGAAATATTTTAAAAACAAGGTCTATTCCACGGTGATACCGAGAAACGTCCGGCTCAGCGAGGCGCCCAGCCACGGGAAGCCGGCGGTGGTGTACGACCCGGGGAGCCGCGGAGCGCTGGCCTATACGGATTTTGCAAAAGAATTTTTGAGAAAGCAGAGAAAGGGGTGAGCCGATGGCCGGAAAGGGACTTGGGAAAGGACTTGGAAAGGGCCTGGAATCTCTTCTTGGAGAGACGGCGGCGGAAAACGACAGCCGGGACGCGCTGCTTCTGCCTATCGCAAAGGTGGAGCCCCGAAAGAACCAGCCCAGAAAATATTTTGACGACGCGGCGCTGGCGGAGCTTTCCGCATCCATCAGGGAGTACGGTATCATACAGCCCCTGACAGTGCGGAAAACAGGCGGAGGGCTTTACGAGATAATAGCCGGAGAGCGCCGGTGGCGGGCGGCAAGGCTTGCGGGGCTTAACGAGGTGCCGGCCAGGGTCATCGAGGCCGACGACAAAAAGGCCATGGAGCTGGCGCTGGTAGAAAATCTCCAGCGGGAGGACTTAAACCCCGTTGAAGAGGGCGAGGGCTACAGGACGCTTATCCAGGAGTACGGGCTGACCCAGGAGGAGGCGGCGGCCCGGGTTGGAAAGGCCCGGCCCACAGTGGCAAATGCGCTGAGGATACTGGCGCTCCATAAGCCCGCTTTGGAAAAGCTGAGAAACGGCGATATCTCCGCGGGCCACGCCAGGGCGCTTTTGCAGCTAAAGGACCCCAAAAAGCAGACGGAGCTTGCAGAGCGGATAGCCCAGGAGGGCCTTTCAGTACGGCAGACCGAGGCTATGGCAAAGCGTATGGCCTCCGAAAAAGAGGAAAAAGAGCCCCGGGAGGATCCGGAAAAAATATATGTGCAGGACGTGGAACGGCGGCTTACCGAAAAGCTGGGCCGGAAAGTGTCGATTATAAGAGGAAAAAACAAAGGGAAATTTGAGATAGAATACTACGGAAGCGACGACCTGGAACAGGTCATCGACGCCCTTGAAGCATTGAGGATAGGCAGGGGAGGACAGAAATAATGCTGAAAAAACGCTCGGAAGGAGCAGACGACAACACTAAAGAGGAGAAGGCTCCCCAGGAGGAAAAGAAGAAGCGGTATTCGCTGAAAGCCTACATTATAATAATGTTCACCGTGATGATACTGCTTATATTGCTGTCCTACTTTATACAGCAGCGCAACTCCGCGACAATCGAGTCGCTGAATCAGCAGCACAGCGAGTTTTCCATAAACGCTTTGGAAAATATAGAGCGGCTGCAAAGCGAAAACGAGTCGCTGAATTCGGAAAACGATAAGCTGAAACAGGCGGAGGAGGAGCTTGAGAGCGAAATCGCCGAAAAGGACGGCGAGCTTGAGAAGCTCCGGACAGAGCTGGAGGAGGTCCGCGGCCAGTGGAGAGAAGATGTGAAAAGCGTCGAGGATACGATGAAAAGCGATTACAGCGAGCTGCTGCTCAAATATGAGAGCCTTGGCGCACTGGCAAACGCGCAGAAGGCCCTGACAGGCGGAGATAGGGGAAAAGCCAGGGAATATCTGGAGCTTATACGGGAGGAGTACCTGGAGGAGGAATATCGCGCCATTTACAACGAGCTTAAGGAAAAAATAAACTGAGAGGTGCAGAAAAATGTTAGATATTAAACTTATCCGGGATAACCCCCGGGAGATAAAGACGCGGCTTAAATATAAAAAGGTGGACTGCGACGCCGCCGTCGACAGGATATTGGAGCTTGACGGCCTCCGCCGGGAGCTTATAGCAAAAACCGAGAGCTGCAAGGCCGAGCAGAACAAGGTGTCAAAGCAGATACCACAGATGAAGAAAAACGGCGAGGACACCGCAGCCGTGTTTGCAAGGATGAACGAGCTTAAGGAGACCATAAAAAGCACTGACGCGGAGCTTAAAAACGTGGAGGGCGAGTACACCGCTCTTATGCTCAGCCTCCCCAATCTGCCGGACCCGGATTTAAAGCCCGGGGGCAAGGAGAATAACGAGCCGCTGAAATATTACGGAGAGCCCCACAAATTCGACTTTGAGCCGAAGCACCACGTGGACCTGTGCACCGATTTGGGTCTTATCGACTATGACAGAGGCACAAAGCTGGCGGGCTCCGGCTTCTGGATTTACAGGGGCATGGGCGCAAGGCTTGAATGGGCGCTTTTAAACTACTTTATCGACACCCATATCGCCGACGGCTATGAGCTTATGCTTGTCCCCCACATGCTGGAGTATGAATGCGGGCTTACGGCGGGCCAGTTCCCGAAATTTGCCGACGAGGTTTACAAAATAGAAAATCCCACCGACGACAGAGTTCACTACATGCTCCCCACCGCCGAGGCCGCCCTCGTATCGCTCCACAGAAATGAGATACTCACCGAGGCGGAGCTGCCCAAAAAATATATTTCCTACACCCCATGCTTCAGGCGCGAAGCCGGCTCCTACAGGAGCGACGAGCGGGGAATGGTGAGAGGCCACCAGTTTAATAAGGTGGAGATGGTGCAGTACACCCTGCCGGAAAAATCCGACGAAGCCTTTGAAGAGCTTGTGAAAAAGGCAGAAAGGCTCGTACAGGGACTGGGCTTCCACTTCCGCACCGTTAAGCTGGCCGCCGGGGACTGCTCGGCTTCAATGGCCAGGACCTACGATATTGAGATACAGATCCCCTCCATGAACGGCTATAAGGAGGTTTCCTCCGTGTCCAACGCCAGGGACTATCAGGCGCGCCGGGGCAATATGCGCTTTAAGCGGGAGGCCACCGGAAAAACCGAATACGTCCACACGTTAAACGGCTCCGGCCTTGCCACCAGCCGTATCATGCCGGCCCTTGTGGAGCAGAACCAGCGGAAGGACGGCAGCGTTGTGGTGCCCGAGGTTTTAAGGAAATATCTGGGAGGCATTGAGGTTATTACGAAGGATATGGCGAAGTGAAATATCAGCGGAAAGCTGTAATTTTAGAAAGGATGGTAATAAATGTCAAAAGAAAAGAGAAAAGGCTCAAAATTCTTAAGGGAATTTAAGGAGTTTGCGGTTCGCGGAAACGTAATAGATTTGGCGATAGGCGTCATAATCGGCGGCGCTTTCAGCACCATTACCTCCTCTCTTGTAAACGATATCGTGATGCCGTTTATAGGAATGTTCCTGGGCGGCGTGGATTTCTCAAGCTGGGCCATCGAGCTGCCCAGGTTTTTCGGCCAGGAAGAGCCCATTATGCTGAACATAGGAATTTTTATAAACACTGTTATTGAGTTTATTATCCTGGCCTTTGTGGTATTCCTTGCAGTAAAGGCCGTAAACAGGATGAGAAGGCCCAAAGAGGAAGCGCCCGCGGCGCCTCCGGCCCCCTCAAAGGAAGAGGTTTTACTTACCGAGATAAGGGACATACTTAAGGATAAATAATTCCGGGAGGAAAGCTATGAAGAAAACCTGCGTCCAGCTTGTCATTTCCGTGGTGCTGGCTGTGTTCTGCGGCTGGGGACTGTGCAATTTGGGGGCTTACGCCCTGGGCTTCAGCGAAAGCAGCCGGGAGACTGCGGCCTATCAGGAGATGATGATAACCGCCAAGGAGTTTTTCGCGGAAAAATCCGACGATATACAGTACGCCGCGGCGCTCCTGTCGGAATTCGGCCCGCTTAAAATAATACGCCGGGCGGACGGAACGCCGGGAGTTATCTCCGGGGACGCCGTGACGGATATCGATGAGTTTTTCGGGGACGGCGGCCAGGTCGGGAAGGCCGGGGTCCAGGCCCTCGGCAGCCTTTTTAAAGAAAACGAGAGCGGGTGCACCGTTTACAACATAGCGGTTACGGAGAAAGCTATACAGTTTTACACCGGCTATGATGTGACCGGCTGCGTAGGTTTCCTGTATGAGCGGGTCCCCGGCAGTACAAGCTTTTTCTCCACAATCGATTTAATGGAGAACTCCGCGGAGTGGAAGGTATTTTCAAATTCGGAGTGCGGAGAACAATGAGGGAAATTTTGAAAAACGGCGCCGCCGCCCTGGGCGTGGAACTCACGGAGGCGGCGCTCCGTGATTTTGAGAAGTATTACGGGCTGCTCACCGAAAAAAACAGGGTGATGAACCTGACGGCCATATCCGGCCGGGAGGACGCGGCCCGGCTGCACTTTTTGGACTGCCTGGGGCTTTTCGGCATATCCGATTTTAAAAACGCCAGCGTAATAGACGTGGGCAGCGGCGCGGGATTTCCCGGGCTGCCCCTTAAGATATGCGAAAATTCCATAGCTTTGACGCTCCTGGACGCACTGAAAAAGCGTGTGGATTTTTTGGAGGAGCTGTGCGGAAGCCTCTCCTGCGGCGAAGCGCACTGCATCCACGGCAGGGCCGAGGAACTGGCCCTTGCGCCGGAATACCGGGACAGCTTTGATTTCGCCGTCTCCAGGGCGGTGGCCCGGCTGAGCCTTCTCTGTGAGCTGTGTATGCCTTTTGTGAGGCCCGGCGGGTATTTTATCGCCATGAAAAGCGCCGGCAGCGCGGAGGAGACGAGTCAGGCGGAAAACGCCGTGCAGCTTCTGGGCGGGCGGCTGGAGAGGATATTTGACTACCCCATACCGGGCACGGATATAACGCACCGGGCGGTGGTGATAAAGAAAATCTCCAATACGCCTAAGAAGTACCCCAGGAGATTTGCCAAAATGCAGAAGGATCCCCTTTAAGGAGCGTGGATAATGGGAAAAGCTAAGTATATGATAAAGCGCCTCACGGACATGCACTACGACGAGATGTTCAAAACCGCCGGCCGGGTGGCAAAAAAGACCGGCAGGAACCGGCTGGTGATATTGGCGGATATAATCCGGTGCGGCATGAAATACATGGCGGGGTACGTGGATTACGAGGTCTTTGAATTCTACGACCTGACGCCGGAGCAGCGGGCCAGCGTGATAACCCGGGGCGTGAACAACAGGTATGTCCAGATATTAAACGGCGGCGGCAACACCGGGGAGCTTGACAACAAGATACTTTTCAATAAGCGCTTTAACAAGTACCTGAACAGGGAGTGGCTTTACCTTAAGGAGGCCTCCTTTGAGGATTTTGAGGACTTTATAAAGAGAAAGAAAACCGCCATAGCAAAGCCAGTGGATCTGGCCTGCGGCAGGGGCGTTATCAAGGTGGAGTATAAGGACGGGGACGACGTCCGTGCCCTGTACGACAGCCTTATGGCAAACGGCCAGACTCTCGTGGAGGAATATATAGTCCAGCATCCTGAGATGAGCAGAATGTACCCCTGCTCCGTGAACACAATGCGCATCGTGACCATATATAAGGACGGGACAGTGCATATAATGTTCCGCAGCCTCAGAATCGGAAACAGCGGCTACGTGGTGGATAATCTCAACCACGGAGGGCTTTTTTCCACGATAGACGGGGACGGCATAATAAGAAAGCCTGCGGTGGACAAGGCCGGGAATATCTACGAAAAGCACCCCTACACCGGCACCGAGGTGGTGGGCTTTAAAATACCGAAATTTAATGAGGCTATGGAATACGTAAAGGCATTGGCGGCGGAAAAGCCGGACGTGGGCCTTGTGGGCTGGGATATCGCCGTTACGGAGACAGGGCCGGTGGTGGTCGAGGCAAACCCCTTCCCAGGGCACGATATATATTACTCCATCGTCCACAGAAGCGAGGACAAAATGGGCCTGAAGCCGCAGTTTGACAAAGTTATATTTTCGTGACATAATTCATATATATAAATAGTACCCCCCGGTATGCCTGTATCGGGGGCGTTACCGCGTTAAGTTTATTACATATTTTTACATTTGGGAGGCGGCCATGTTTGCCATCTGCGAGGCGCTGAAAAAGGATGCGGACTTTCAGCAGGTTTTAAACAGAATAGACGGGGGAGGCTGCCCCGTCGTTATAAGCGGGCTGAGCAGCATCCACAAGTCCCACTATATCGCGGCCATCAGACGGTTTACCCGGCGGCCTGTTTTTATAATCGGCGCAGACGAGCAGGACGCCCGGCGGACGGCGGGCGATGCAGGCGCCATGTGCCAGGAGGACGTGCTTATCCTGCCGGACAGGGATTTCACCTTCTATAACGCCGAGAGCGTGTCCCGCCAGTCAGAGCACCGGCGGCTGGAGGTCATGTACGCCATGTCCAGGGGCCGGGCGCCCATAGCCGCGGCGGGGATAGACGCCCTGCTACGCAGAACCGTGCCGCCGGAGCTTTTAAAGGGCGCCGCAATGGAGTTCAGGGCCGGCGGGGAATACAATTTGGAAAAGGTCGCCGGGGCTCTTGTAAACGCCGGATACAGCCGGTGCCAGCAGGTGGAGGGCGAGGGACAGTTTGCCCTTCGGGGCGGCATCCTGGATTTTTTCTCGCCGGCCTACAGACAGCCGGTAAGATGTGAATTTTTCGGTGATGAGATAGACTCCATGGGGCTTTTTGACGTGGCCTCCCAGCGGCGGACGGAGGTGCTCCAGGCATCGGTGATACTGCCCGCGGCGGAGACGCTGCCGTCCCTTTACGCCGGAGGGCCTGAGGGACTGTGCCAGGAGCTGGAGGAGCTTCTGCGCCGGGTAAAACGGCGGAAAGCGCCGAAGCAGGAGCTTGCGGAGAATATCTCCGGGGATATTGAGCGGCTCAAAAACGGGCGGGTGTTCCCGGCGGCGGACAGGTACATGGATATGATTTACACCGGGACGGCCACGGCGCTGGACTATATACCGCCGGAGGCCGTGGTGATAATATCGGAGCCGGCCCAGACGGCCGCCAACGCCGCAGGCTTCAGGGACAGGATGGACGAGGACCTCAAAACGCTTATTGAAAGCGGCGTGCTGGACGGCAGCCTCTGCCATATGTACAAAAGCTGGGAGGACACGCTGACGGGACTTGAGGATTTCCCGGTGATAATGATGGATAATTTTGTGTCCTCGTCCTATCCCCTTACGCCGCGGGGACTTATAAACGTGACCGCGAAGCGGCTCCCCTCCTATGGGGGCAGCGTGGAGACGGCGGCCGGCGACATAGGGCACTATATAAATTCCGGATACAGCACTGTGGTTTTCTGCCCGGACGAGCGGAAGGCCGGGATATTGGGCGGATATCTCAAGGAAAAGGGGATAACGGCGGGATTGGACTTTACCCTGGCCCAACTGCCGGAGCGCGGGGCCTGCGCCATATCCACAGGCTCCGTATCTGCGGGGTTTGAATATCCGGGCCTTAAGCTGGCTGTGATAACCGAGGGACAGATTGTAAACAACCCGTACCGCCGCCAAAGGCGGGAGAAAAAGGGCCTTACGAACAGGCAGAAGCTCAGCAGCTGCGCCGACCTCTCCCCGGGGGATCTGGTGGTACACGAGTACCACGGCATAGGCCGTTTTGTGGGAATATTCAAGATGCCCGTGGACGGAGTGGAAAAGGACTATGTGAAGATAGCCTACGCCGGCACGGACAGCCTTTACGTCCCCGCAACGCAGCTTGACCTTGTGCAGAAATATATAGGCGGCGGCGAGGACCACCAGGTGCGGCTCTCAAAAATGGGCGGCAGCGACTGGCAGAAAACGAAGTCCAAGGCCAAGGGCGCGGCAAAGGAGATGGCGAAGGATCTTATACAGCTTTACGCCCAGCGCCAGCGGCTGGAGGGCTATGCCTTTTCGCCGGATACCCCGTGGCAGGAGGAGTTTGAGGCCGCTTTCGGCTACCAGGAGACCGACGACCAGCTAAGGTGCGTCGAGGAAATAAAGGCCGATATGGAAAAGCCCGTGCCTATGGACAGGCTGCTCTGCGGCGACGTGGGCTTCGGAAAGACCGAGGTGGCACTGCGGGCCGTTATGAAATGCGTGATGGACGGAAAGCAGGCGGCAATTCTGGTGCCCACCACGGTGCTGGCCCAGCAGCATTTTATGACCGTTACAAACAGATTTTACGGCTACCCGGTGCGGGTGGAGGTGCTTAGCCGGTTCCGGACGCCGTCCCAGATGAAAAAGACGCTGAAGGGCGTGGCCGACGGCTCTGTGGATATAGTTATAGGCACCCACAGGCTTATACAGAAGG
Source organism: uncultured Oscillospiraceae bacterium (assembly GCA_964495095.1). Classification (GTDB taxonomy): domain Bacteria; phylum Bacillota; class Clostridia; order Oscillospirales; family Oscillospiraceae; genus CAZBUH01. Next base: position 24,293 of record CAZBUH010000022.1, read on the forward strand.
ACGTGGTGTTCAAGGATTTGGGGCTTTTGGTGGTGGACGAGGAGCAGCGCTTCGGCGTGACCCACAAGGAGCGGCTGAAGGAGATATCAAAGCAGGTGGACGTGCTGACCCTCAGCGCAACACCCATACCACGGACGCTCAACATGGCCCTCTCCGGAATAAGGGACATGTCCAGTATAGAGGAGCCTCCCCAGGACAGGCAGCCTGTGCAGACCTACGTTATGGAGCACGACTGGGGCGTTTTGTACGACGCCATAAGGCGCGAGGTGGCCCGGGGAGGCCAG
>CAZBUH010000023.1:0-24311 GCA_964495095.1 uncultured Oscillospiraceae bacterium
CCTTCAGGCTGCCGGCATAGGGAACATAAGAGTCCACGCCCTCCTCAAAGGACAGCTTTTGGTCGCCGCCCAAATCGTAGCGCTGCCAGTTGCGGGCGCGGGCGGAGCCTTCGCCCCAGTATTCCTTCATATAGCTGCCGTTGACGCGCACCTTGTTGGAGGGCGCCTCGTCAAACCTGGCAAAGTAGCGGCCGAGCATGATAAAGTCCGCGCCCATGGCCAGCGCCAGGGTCACATGGTAATCGTGGACTGTGCCGCCGTCGGAGCAGACGGGGATATACACGCCGGTTTCTTCATAATACTTGTTGCGCTCCCTGCACACGTCTATAAGAGCGGTGGCCTGGCCGCGGCCAATGCCCTTCTGCTCACGGGTGATACAGATGGAGCCGCCGCCGATGCCGACTTTTATAAAGTCGGCTCCGCAGTCGGCCAGGAAGCGGAAGCCCTCACCGTCAACTACGTTGCCGGCGCCTACCTTTACGCTGTCGCCGTAGTGCTCCCGAATCCAGGACAGGGTGAGCTTCTGCCACTCGGTGAAGCCCTCGGAGGAGTCGATGCAAAGTACGTCCGCCCCGGCCTCAATGAGGGCGGGGACGCGCTCGGCGTAATCGCGGGTGTTGATGCCCGCGCCTACCACATAGCGCTTCTGATCGTCCAGCAGCTCCAGGGGGCTTGTCTTATGCGCGTCGTAGTCCTTACGGAACACCATGTACATCAGACGGCCGTCGTCGTCAAGTATGGGCAGGGAGTTGATTTTGCGGTCCCATATAAGGTCGTTGGCCTCCTTCAGAGTGGTGTTTGCCTGGGCGGTTACCAGCTCGTCGATGGGGGTCATGAAGTCCTTTACCCTTTCCTCGCCGGTCATACGGCTGACACGGTAGTCACGGCTGGCGACTATGCCCACAAGCTTGCCGTTGGGGGTGCCGTCCTCAGTGACGGCCACGGTGGAATGCCCGGTCTTTTCCTTCAGGGCCAGGATGTCGTTGAGAGTGGCCTCGGGGCTGATGTTGGAATCACTGACCACAAAGCCGGCTTTATGGCTCTTTACCCGGGCAACCATAGCCGCCTGGCTTTCAATAGACTGAGAGCCGTAGATGAAAGATACGCCGCCTTCCTTGGCAAGGGCTACAGCCAGCTTGTCATCGGATACGGCCTGCATGACAGCGGAGACCATGGGGATATTCATGGACAGCGCCGACTCCTCACTCCTGCGGAACTTGACCAGCGGAGTCCTGAGACTGACATTGGCGGGGGTGCAGTCACAGCCGGAGTAGCCGGGGATCAGCAGGTACTCGCTGAAAGTACGTGAAGGTTCTTCGAAATAATACGCCATATTCGTATCCTCCAAAACGGAAAATTTATATTTAATAAACATTATTTTATACCAGCCTGAGCGGTTGTGTCAAGCCTTTCCAACGGCTCTTCCGGCGATTAATTCCGCAGGCTCACAGAGCCGACCCGCTGTAACCCTTATCCCGGTTTACACATATTATGTTGTGCAGTGAGGTTTTTTACCATAAGTCAGGAGGTAAGATTTTGGAAAAAGACTGTAAGTTAAACTGCTCTGACTGCGATTCAGAGTGCGGATATAAAAGCGGGCGGCTGCCGGAGTGTGCGCCGCTGGCCTTATCTTACACGCCGATACAGCAGGAAAATCCGCCGAAATATTCCGCAAACGAGGCGCTTTACAGGGGCACCCTGTTTCCGGGGCTGGACCTGCCGCTGAAAAATATTACAAACAAGGGCTTTCCGCTGGAGAACACTCCGCTGGGAGAACTTATGGCTATGGATTTTGTACTGGACGAACTGGGGCTGTATCTTGACACCCATAAGGATGACAAGGAGGCTTTTGCGCTCTATAAGAGGTTTCTGGCTATGGCCGAGGAAGGCCGCCGCCGGTATGTGCAGCTTTACGGCCCCGTGACCCGTTCCGATATGGCACAGTCGAAGAAATTCAACTGGCTGAGCGACCCGTGGCCGTGGGATTACGGAGAAAGGCAGGGTAAATAAATGTTTATATATGAAAAGAAGCTGCAATACCCGGTAAAGATAGCCAATCCGAACCCCGCTTTGGCAAAGCTTATAATCAGCCAGTACGGAGGACCGGACGGCAGCAGACTGCGATTGGGCTAAAAAATCGGGCGATATGTGATTTGCAGAAGGTTACGGCTTTTGTCCCAGGTGCAGTTTTCCACTACAGCGTCGGCGGCATTGTGCTTTTCCTCCCGTGAGGCTGTGTCCGGGGTCATTGCGCTCAGTGCTTCAGCTATGGCGCTGCGGACCGCCGCGTCCGGGTTTTCCTGCGGCTCCGGCGTTTTCAGACCGTCTATCCGGTTTTGCAGCTCCTGTATCTGACCGTCTATAAGCTGCTTATGCTCCCTGTACTCCTCAAGGGTATCGACGCCGCCCAGATATGCCTCCCTGACGCGCTGGGACTTTTTTTGAAGCGATTCCAGCCGGGACTCCAGCGCAGATATCCGGTGGGCGGAACTGTGCTCTGTGTGCTTTATTACAGGCGTTAAAAGCGCGGAGCCAATGCAGTCGCGCTGAATGCGGGAAATAAACGCCTGGTGCAGTGCGTCGGCGGTTATATGCTGGGAGTCGGGGCAGGCTCCGCGTATATAGCGGCCGCATTTAAAATAATTCGGACGGACAAATACAAGGGTAGAGCCGCAGGAGGCGCAGCGCACTATGCCGGAAAGCCAGTCCTTGAGCTCTGTGGACGGGCGGCTGTTCTTTTTCCGGCGGGCTTTTGCCGCGTCCATGCGCTGCTGGGCGGCGTCCCATTCCTCCGCGGCGACAATTGGCTCGTGCCCTCCGTCGGCGATTATCAGATTGGGGTCGGTGAAATTGCGGCGGGTCCTGCCGGTAGGATTCCATCGAAGCTTCCCGATGTAAGCGGGATTTTGCAGAATGTATTCCACGGTGCGGTTTTCGAAAGCGTTTCCCCGGTGGGTAACGGCGCCGATGGAATTGAGCCATTTTGAAATAGAGAAGGTGCCATCGCCGGCAATAAAGCGGCTGAATATCTCCCTGACAAGGGCCGCCTCGGACGGCTCCGGTATAAGGGTATTATCGACTGCCCTGTAGCCGAAGGGAGGGGATGACTGCAGGCCGCCGCGGCGGGCTTTTTCGGTCATGCCGCGCTTTACCTCCTCGGCCAGGTTTATGGAGTAATACTCGTCCATAGCCTCTATCATCGCCTCGATGAGCACTGACATCTTATCGTCACCCACAGGCTCGGAGATGGAAATGACCTCTATGCCCAGCTGCTTGCGCAGCATGGACTTATACACCACGCTGTCCTCACGGCTCCTGGCAAAGCGGGAGAATTTCCAGAGAAGTATTGCGTCAAAGGGTTTGGGCTTCAGCTTTGCGGTGCCTATAAGCTCGTTGAAGGCAGAGCGCTTTTTTGTGCTCCGGCCTGAGATGCCCTCGTCCATGTAAATGTATTCCTTTGGCAGTATGTAACCTTCCCGGGCGGCGTACTTCCGTATCTCCGCAAGCTGGGCGTCGGGGGAGTACTCAATCTGGTCCTCGGTGCTGACGCGGATATACGCGGCGGCGGTCTTCAGGCCGGCCATAAAAACGCTCCTTTCATATTTTCATCTGCTTTTCTAAGTTTTATTTATGCAGCACACGGTATGGACTATTCTGCCGGTACAGGGAATAGGATGAACTTAAAGGAAAATAGATTTTACCGAAGGAGGGGCGTATATGGCAAAAAGGACAAAGCCCGGAGACGTGGTATGCAAATCCTGCATACACATGGGGAATAAGCTGGTGGATACGGACGCGCTCAGCCCGCGGCAGAGGACATACGTGGCCACAAAGCTGAAGCAGGCGTACTTAAATGAGCTGTTTGCGGGCAGGGCTGAATTTTTCCCGGCGGGGCCGCTGCCGCCCGTGGAAGAGGTTTTTGCTGAATATCTGTAAGGAGAATTTTCTCCCGGAATATGGACAAAAAAGGAGCCAACTGCCAAAAAATCAGCAGTCGGCTCCTTATGGCTAAGGATTTTATTCCTTTTCGTTATCCTCCATCTCGGCTACCTTGAGCATTATTGCGCATTCAATGCGTTTTTTATGCAGCTCGCAGCCCAGACCGTATACACCGGTTATGCTGCCCGTGGAGTGGAAGGCGTTTGCGGCGCAGCCGCCGCTGCAATAGAGCCTGGCAAAGCAGGTGCGGCATTCCTCGTGGGCGTAGACATTGCAGAGCTTGAATTCATTGCATATATCCGTGTTTTTTATTCCATCCCATATATTGCCCAGCAGGTAATCCGGGTCGTCTACGAACTGGTGGCAGGGGTACAGGTCGCCCCAGGGGGTGACAGCCATATATTCGGTGCCTGAGCCGCAGCCGGATATGCGTTTTACGATACAGGGGCCTCCGGTGAGGTCTATCATGTAGTGGAAGAATGTGAAAGGACGGCCCTCCCGGCGGCGCTTCAGCATCTCAAAGGCGAGACGCTCGTATTCTGAGAGAAGCTTTGGAAGATCGTCCTCCGTAAGGGCGTAGTCGGCCTCGGGAGGGGCCACGACCGGCTCGATCGATATTTCCTTAAAGCCCATGTCGGCAATATGTATAATATCGCTGGCAAAATCCGTGTTATAATGCGTGTAGGTGCCCCGGATATAGTAGTTTTTCTGTCCCCGGCTGTCGGCGAATTTCTTGAATTTCGGCAGGATAAGGCCGTAGCTGCCCTTGCCGTTTGGGAAGGTGCGGAGCCTGTCATGGACCTCCGGCCGGCCGTCGAGGCTCAGGACCACGTTGCTCATTTCATTATTGCAGAATTCCATTATACCGTCGTTTAGGAGAACGCCGTTTGTGGTGAGCGTAAAACGGAAATTCTTGTTGTGCTCCTTTTCCAGAGAACGGCCGTAGGCCACAAGCTGCTTTACCACTTCAAAGTTCAGGAGCGGCTCGCCTCCGAAAAAGTCCACTTCAAGATTGTGCCGTGTGCCGGAGTTTTCAATAAGAAAATCTATGGCCCTTTTGCCCACCTCAAAGGACATAAGCCCCTTGCCGTTATATTCGCCGTTTCCGGCAAAGCAGTATTTGCAGTTTAAGTTGCAGCCGTGGGCGATATGCAGGCACAGCGCCTTAATTACGGTGGTGCGCTTTTTAAAATCAAAGGCGGCGGCGGCAAATTCATCCTCTGTAAAGAGCTTTCCCTGGCTTTTCAGCTCTTCAATGTCGGAGAATGTGTCCTCAATATCCTCAGAAGTCACATCGGGACGTGAGCCGTATTTCTCCAGTATGGCGGATTTTATCTCCTCCCGGCTCTTTTTTTCATACATCTCAATTATATCGTATGCCACGTCATCTACTGAGTGGACGCAGCCGCTGTTTACGTCCAGCACTATATTGTAGCCGCCGAGCTTATACTGATGTACCATTTCAATTTTCCTTTCAGCGTGAAAAATCGCCGCGCCACCATTTGGGACGCGGCGATTTTTTTCTTGAGAAGTTATTTCTTGAGCTGCTCGCACTGCTGGTTGGCAATGCTGCATGACGTCTTGCTGGCGGACTGGCAGGAGGTCTGGCACTCGCCGCATCCGCCGCGGGCGGCGGAAGCCTTCAGGTCACGGGTAGCAACGGTCTTTATTCTCTTCATTTTAAGGCACCTCTTTTACTGGTTTGTTTTAGATATTATAGCGTTTTTTATCCTGTTAGTCAATAGTTTAGGAGATGGCGGGCGCCGCTTTTTGCTGATTAAATAAGCCCTGCACGTAAAAACGGCGGACTTTGCCTGCGCCGCATGGAGGGCGCGGCGGCGCGTTTGGGGCCTGCGGCTATTTTACCGTCCTTATTTTCTCCGGCCAGCGGCCGCCGGAGGCGTACACATGAAGGCCCGCCCGGAGGGACTTTCCGGAATATTCGAGGACATTCCGTGTAAGCTCCTCGCCGGGGGCGGCAAGGGGGATTCCAGGGGGATAGATATACAAAAATTCCGCCGCGATTTTTCCCAGGGCCTTTTCCGGCGGCAGGGCCAGAAAACCGCCGTCCAATGCGCTGCGTATACTCATGATCGCCTGAGGCGGCTCCGGCGGCATAAGAAAGCTCTTATCCGCCGGCGATAAAGCTGAATCTATCTCCAGAAGCGCATGGGCAAAACTGTCCAGCGTATCGCCGCTGTCGCATATGCTGGTTATGGCGATAACATGCTCCAGCCCGGACATCTCAAGTTCAAAATTTTTCTCCCGCAGCAGGTTAAAAAGCTCGGGGCCGGTGATATTGGATTTTCCGGTGGAGACGACGATTTTCCCCGGGTCTATATTTTTCCCGGTGAAAAGGCGAAGGTGTTTTAGGCCCGACAACTGTCCGTAAAAGCGCCGCAGATTTTCCTCATATGCCGCAAAAAGCTCCCGGCCGCAATTTTTGAGCAGAGAGACGCACTTTTCAATGGAAGCCATCAGGATATATGAGGGGCTGCTGGTCTCAAAAACCGACAGCATATACTTCAGTCTCTCAATATCCACTCTGTCCGAGCAGACGTGCAGCAGGGCCGTCTGGGTCATGGCGGGCAGAGTCTTGTGGAGGCTCATCACCACCGCGTCTGCTCCGGAGGTTACGGCGTTTTCAGGGAACATGCCGGAAAAACCGAAGTGCGCCCCGTGGGCCTCGTCCACCAGAAGAAGAGCGCCGTGATTATGGCAGACGCCGGCGATTTTTTTAACATCCGACGTTACGCCCCCGTAGGTGGGGGAGGTGATGACCACAAGGGATATCTCCGGGTTTTCTGAGAGCTTTTCTTCAATAAGCTCCGGAGATACCGGGCCGCACAGGCCGAAATCGGGTATGAATTCGGGCTGTATATACAGAGAGGTGAGAGAATTAATGTAAACCGCGTTGTATACAGCCTTGTGGCAGTTTCGCGCCATAAGGATTTTTCCGCTGCCGGGGGCCATGGAGGAGACTGCGGCCAAAATGCCGCAGGTGCTGCCGTTTACAAGGTAGAAGCATTTTTTGCTGCCGTAGATGGCTGCGGCTTCATCCATTGCGTCTTTCAAAATGCCGTGGGCGTCGTGCAGGTCGTCAAAGCCCTCAATCTCCGTTATATCCGGCAGAGAGCAGAAGCGGGGATTCCGCTTGTGGCCCGGCATATGCATTGGGCAGCGGCCCGTTTCGCCGTATTCAATAAGCTTTTCGTAGAGTCCCACGTTATCACCTCGATAAAAATTTGCTGCCGCTTACCGTAAATCTCCAGGGGTATTCCGCCGCCTCCTGGGCGTAGGCGATGTTTATGCGTTTTGAGACGCCGATTTTCGCCGGCGGCTCGCCGTACTCAAGATAGAAATCCGGGCTTTCCGCAAGGTCACAGCCATACTGCTCTTTTCCGATGCCCATTGCCATACAGAGCCTGCCCGGGCCGGAGCAGAGGCTTTTCAAATTATCGGTGCCGCGGCGCTTTTTCATAAGCTCTATGCCGTCGAGGGGCTCCGCCGCCCGTATAAGGACGCAGTGGGGGACGCCTGGGGCCCCGGCGGAGATATTCATGCACCAGTACATGCCGTATATCATATAAACATAGGCGCAGCCGCAGGTGTCAAAAAGCACCTTTGTGCGCTCGGTGCGGCCCTTATAGCTGTGGGCGGCCTTGTCATCGGCGCCCATATACGCCTCCGTCTCCACAATGGCGCATTTTGTGACGCCCTCCGGGGTTTCACGGACGATTACCTGGCCCAGAAGCCCTCTGGCGACAGCCACGGCATCGCGCATGTAAAATTCCCGCTTTATCCGCATATGGCTTTACCGATGGCGTCGGAGATACGCGCAAAGCCGGGAATATCCAGGGTCTCGCCCCGGAGCTTTTCACCGTAGCCGCAGGAGACTATTATATCCGATATCTCCTCTTTCGTAAGCTCCGGAAAGCCGGAGCTTAATCCGTTTACAAGGGTTTTCCGGCGCTGGGCAAAGGAGGCCCGGACGGTGCGGAAAAACAGCTTTTCGTCATTTACGCAGCAGGGCGGCCCGCTTCGCGGCGTAAGGCGTATGACTGAGGAGTACACCTTGGGCTGGGGGATAAAGCAGGAGGGGGCCACGTCGAAAAGTATCTCCGGCTCCGTGTGGTACTGCACGAAAACGGAAAAGGCCCCGTAATCCGCAGACCCGGCCCCGGCGCATATCCTGCGGGCAACCTCCCGCTGAACCGTTACGGTTATGCTCTCAAAGCATTTTGCCTCAATAAGCGCCGTCAGCACAGGGGTGGTAATGTTGTAGGGGAGATTTGCGCAGGCTGCGGGGGTGAGGCCGTCGAATTTTTCGGATACGAGCTGCGGGATGTCCAGCTTCAGGATATCGCCGCTTACCACCTCTGCGTTGTCAATGCCGGCAAGGGAGGTCTCCAGCAGGGGAAGAAGGGATTTATCCACCTCCACCGACACGACCTTCTTGGCGGATTTAGCCAGAAACACCGTAAGCGCGCCGATGCCGGGGCCGACTTCCAGAACGCCTCTGCCCTGAATGCCGGCCATGTCGGCAATTTTTTCCGGAACCCAGGAGGCGGTAAGAAAATTCTGGCCCATGGATTTTGAAAAGCGGAATCCGTTCTGGCCCAGGAGGAATTTAATATCGTTTATATTGCAGAGATCCATACTTTACTCCAATCATCTTAAATTCGGACGCTACCAGACCTGCCACCGCAGTACAAAAGCCAGCAGGTACAGCAAATCCAGAATTCCGCAGGCGGCGGTAAGGCAGATATTCGCCGCCCGTTTTTTTGTAAGCCGGGTAATGGCGATGTGTACCGGCGTTAGGACCATAAGGTATCGCGGCCCGCTGAGAAGCCAGGTGGAACCGATAGCCACTGCGAAATATGCGATAAACCAGGCGGTGTAGGTGGGGCGCAGCTTTTTTGCCGCAAGCAGCATGAGGATAAGGCTGAGAAACGCAAACAGCAGGTTGGGCAGCCAGAGACCGAGAAAATTTTTATAATTTTCCGAAAATGTGCTTATGGCGCATTCCGTCTGATATGCGGCGGTGTTAAAGAAAAATCCCAGATGCTGGCCCCAATGCACACTCTGGTATTCCATAAACTTAAATGGGTCCCCGGAGACAAAATAGTTTATAAGGATATACCCGCCGAAGCCCAGGGGGATAATTGCCGAGGACAAAAATGGCGCCGCCCATTTTTTGAAGCCGCCTTTTTCAGCTATAGCCCGGGAAATAAGCTCCATTAAAACCGGCACCAGAAGTATAAGGCCCAGGGACCGGGTAAAGGCGGCAAAACCGCCGAAAATTGCGCCCCGCCGCCATTTCCCGCGCCTTACAGAGTATACGCAGAGAAGGCTCAGCAGCAAAAACAGGCTCTCGCTCATAGGCGCTGCGAAAAAGAAGCTGCCGGGTATGAGACAGAGAAATTTAAGCCCGCGCAGGGCGCTTTCATGGCCCATGTCCAGCCGCAGGAGTTTATAGAAAACGCACCCGGCCCCGGCAAAGGAAAGAGCCGAGACTATCATTCCGGATACAAGATAATTTCTGAATATAATTCTCAAAAGCCTGACCGCGATGGGATAGCCGGGGAGAAATACAAGCTGCACCAGCCTGTCCCATTCTCCCTGAGAGAGATACCAGTCCCGGGCGATGTCCAGATAGTGGTTGCTGTCTGTGCATCTCCAGAATTCCAGCACCTCCATAAAGCTGCCGCCGTATCCCGCAGCGCAGCGGAGAAGATAAACCAGCAGCACAACGGCAGCGTCAAAGCCAAGAAAAGAGAGAAAGATTTTAGCGGTCATGTATCCGGGCTGGGAGATCAGCTTCCTGTCTTTGAATTTTCGCCTGTCACGCCAGAAATCCATCCATACCGGCACAAACCTTATGCAAAGGGCGGCGAAAAGCGCCGCAGAGAGTAGGGCCGCCAGAAAACCCGGCAGAGTAACATGCCTGTTCTGAAAATACCAATAAATGAAAAGCGCAGCAAGTCCCACAAGCCCCAGCGCACATATCCAGAATTCCGGCTTTTTTATAAGCTTCTTTATATCCATTACTTTACCTGCTTTATGGAGAGGGAGATGCGTTTTTTCTTTTCATCGACCGCCAGGACGACGACTTTTACAATATCCCCAACTGACAGCGCCTCCGACGGGTGTTTTATAAACCTGTCGGCAATTTCAGAGATATGCACAAGGCCGTCCTGATGTACGCCTATGTCAACAAAGGCGCCGAAATCTATAACATTCCGCACTGTGCCTGTAAGCTGCATCCCAGGCGTCAGATCACTGATGTCCATAACGTCGGTGCGGAGGATGGGGGCGGGCAGCTCGTCACGGGGATCGCGGCCGGGCTTTGCCAGCTCCGCAGCAATGTCACGAAGCGTGGGAGCGCCGGCGCCGCACTGGGCGGCGGCATTTTCAAGGCCGTAATCCTCCAGCCTTTTGGGCAGGGCGGTAAAATCCTTTCCGCCATTCAAGTCATAGCCGCAGATGGAGATAAGCTTTTCCGCCGCCTTGTAGCTCTCCGGGTGTACGCCGGTGTTATCCAGCAGCAGCGGGCTTTCCGGCACGCGGAGGAAGCCGGCGCACTGCTGGAATGCGCGGGGGCCCAGCTTCGGCACCTTCAAAAGCTCTTTCCGGTTTTTAAAGCCGCCGTTTTCCTCACGGTATGCAACGATGTTCTTCGCCGTGGCCGAGGTGAGCCCTGACACGTATTCCAGAAGGGAAACGGAGGCGGTGTTGAGATCCACTCCGACAGAATTTACGCAGTCCTCGACAACGCCGGAGAGGGTTTCCTCCAGCTGCTTTTGAGGCATATCATGCTGATACTGGCCCACTCCGATGGCTTTCGGCTCTATTTTAACAAGCTCGGCCAGCGGGTCCTGAAGCCGCCGGGCGATTGAGACTGCGCTTCTCAGATTTACGTCATACTGGGGAAATTCTTCCGCCGCCAGCTTTGACGCCGAGTACACCGACGCTCCGGCCTCGTTTACAATTGCGTAGGAGACGCCGGGAAGCTCCCGTATCATCTCGGCGGCCATCTGCTCGGTTTCACGGGAGGCGGTGCCGTTGCCGATGGCTATATGCTGGACATTGTGCTTTTTTATCATGGCGGAGAGCTTCGATATAGCCTCCTGCCTGTGCCTTTCGCTGTAGGTGGGATAAACAACCGCAGTGTCCAGCACCTTGCCCATGGAATCGATGACGGCCACCTTGCAGCCGTTTCTGTAGCCGGGGTCAAGGCCCATGGTCACATGCCCTTTTACAGGGGGCTGCATAAGAAGGGGACGGAGGTTTACTGCGAAGTTCCGTATGGCCCCTTCGCAGGCCGTATCTGTGAAAAAGCTCCGTATCTCCCGCTCTATGGAGGGCGAGAGGAGACGGTCCCAGGAGTCCTCGGCGGCGGAGATAACAAACTGGTTTGCCTTTGAAACGGGCTTTACGGCAGCCCGGCGTATTATCTGCATCACGGAATCCCTGTCGGAAACTACAGAGACCTTCAGAAAGCCCTCCTTTTCGCCGCGGTTGAGGGCAAGTATCTGGTGGCCCTGGAGCTTTGGAAGGGATACGGAAAAATCGTAATAGAGCGAATATACCGAGTCCTCATCAGAGGCGGCGGATGAGACAATAAGCCCCTTGCGCAGTATATATTCCCGGACGCTTTTCCTTATGGCGGCGTTATCCGAAATGTCCTCGGCGATTATATCCGAGGCTCCGGCCAGAGCGTCCTCCGCTGTCTCCACGCCCTTGTCCGGAGATATATAGTCTGCCGCCAAAACCTCCATATCGGGAAGCTCCCGCCCCTGGCCGAAAATAAGTTCCGCAAGAGGCTCGAGTCCCTTTTCACGCGCAACCGACGCTCTTGTGCGGCGCTTTTGCTTATAGGGACGGTAGAGATCTTCAATTTCCGCCAGAGTGGAAGCGGCGTCGATAGCGGCGGAGAGCTCCGGGGTGAGCTTATCCTGGCCTTCGATGGCTTTTTTCACCTCGCCGCGGCGGGCGTCGAGATTCCGCAGGTAATTGAGCCTGTCGGAAAGCTCCCTCAGCGTACCGTCGTCCATGGAGCCGTGAAGCTCCTTTCTGTACCGTGCTATAAAGGGTATGGTGTTGCCCTCGTCCAAAAGGGTAATTACGTTTTCAATGTATTTTTCCGGCCGGCCTAATTCCGCCGCCAGGATTTTTGAAACAGCATCCATTAAAACACTCCTGAAAATTCTGTTGTATATATTTTTCCGGCCCCCGATAAAAGGCGGGAGGGGGCCTGCATTTTTTCTTATAGTATATTACCATATATAAGTCCGAATGTCCAAGCTTGTGTATTGCAAAAAAAGCCGGAGGCATATATAATTGTGGTAAATTTTATATGATGGGAACGGTAAGATGTATAAGCTGATAAAGCAGGAGGGCCGGGCAAGGCGCGGCAGCTTCAAAACTCCCCACGGCACGGTGCAGACGCCGGTGTTTATGAACGTGGGCACCCAGGCGGCCATAAAGGGAGCCCTGTCCGCCGAGGACCTTAAGCTGGTAAAGTGCCAGATAGAGCTTTCAAACACATATCACCTGCATGTGAGGCCCGGCGACGGGCTTATAAGGAGCTTCGGCGGCCTGCATAAATTTATGACCTGGGACGGGCCGATACTTACGGACAGCGGCGGTTTCCAGATATTCTCCCTGGCGGGGCTGAGAAAAATTTCCGAGGAGGGGGTGGAGTTCCACTCCCACGTGGACGGGAAAAAGCTGTTTATGGGCCCGGAGGAGAGTATGCAGATACAGTCAAACCTGGGGTCCGATATCGCCATGGCCTTTGACGAGTGCATAAAGATACCGTCGCCATACGAGTACGTAAAGGCCTCTGTCGATCGCACTGCCAGATGGCTGAAACGCTGCAGGGATGAGCTGGAACGGCTTAATTCCCGGGGAGACGCCGTAAATCCCGGCCAGGTGCTTTTCGGCATAAATCAGGGGGCTGTATTTAAGGACCTGCGTATCGAACACATGAAGAAGATATCGGAGCTGGACCTTGCCGGCTACGCTATCGGCGGCCTTGCGGTGGGGGAGACCACCCAGGAGATGTACGACACCATCGAGGCGGTGGAGGAGCATATGCCTGAGGATAAGCCCAGATATCTCATGGGCGTGGGGACTCCGTCGAATATCATAGAGAGCGTATACCGCGGCGTGGACTTCTTCGACTGCGTGATGCCGGCCAGAAACGGGCGGCACGGCCACCTCTTTACCTGGGACGGTATAATAAATATCAAAAATGAAAAATACTCCTCCGATGACGGCCCCATAGACCCGCAATGCGGCTGCCCCGTGTGCCGCCGGTATTCCAGGGCGTATCTGAGGCATCTTGTAAAGGCGGAGGAGATGCTGGCCATGCGCCTCGCGGTGATGCACAACCTCTGGTTTTACAACACTCTTATGGAGAAGATCAGGGACTCGCTGGATAAGGGCGAGTTTGGAAAATTCCGTGCAGAATATTCCGAAAAGCTGGGAAAACGTATATAAAGCTCTTGCAATTTCACGGATGACAATATATAATCAACTAAGTATTTTACTTTTGGAGGTAGAAAAATGGATCTTAGTACAATATCCTATATTATTCCTCTTGTTCTTATTGTAGTTGTGTTCTATTTCTTCCTTATCCGTCCGGAGAACAAGAAGAAAAAAGCAGTAACAAAGATGAGAAACGAGCTGGAGGTAGGGGATGAGATAACCACTATCGGCGGCATAGTAGGAAAAATAGTCAGCATAAAGGACGAAATGATAACTGTGGAGACAAGCGAGGACAGGGTTCGTGTCCAGCTTATGAAGTGGTCGGTTTCCAGCAAGGGCAAGGCCGAGCAGCAGAACTGATAATTATAGGATACAGTAATTAAAAGCCTCCCCAAAGAATAGGTTTTATTGAACTTATTTTTCGGGGAGGCATATTCATGAACAAAAAGGAACGAAAAAGCAGGAAAATGGGCGCTGCGGGACAGCTTAGCGCCGGTGTGCTTACAGCGGTAATAGGGACGCTTGCGCTGCTCCTGATATTTGCGTGTCTTGGCGCGAAGGGCGCCATATCGGAAAGCGCTTTCGGAGCGGTATCTGTTGGGAGCTGCTTTATAGCAACGGCTCTGGGAGGTATCGTCGCAGGCCGGCTCAGAGGAAGCGGTGCGCTCAAATGCGGCGGAGTTGTGGCGGCTGCGCTTATCCTTGTAATCCTCTGCGCTTCGCTTGCGGCGGGGGACAGTCCCATGCCCAATTTCCGGGCCTTTACATCTATGGCGGCGGCCGCCATTGGGGGGATATCCGGAGGCGTCATAGGGACAAAAAAGAAAAAACGCCGGGTGCGGATGTGAATTATACAAAACGTATTTAATTTACAAGGTTTACATAAAATTAGCGTGATTACCGATATATAGTGCCGCAGCAAATACAAAGTGCCAATATTTTGTGCAAGCACAAGGAAAGGGACGGCGCGCCAAAGCAGATCCGTCATGCGGTTTACATAACGATGTTTACATAAAATTTTGACATAATTCACAAAAATGCAAAAAAGAGCTTTTTGCACTTGAATAATGGCCGCAAATGTAATATAGTAAATAAGCGCCTTGTCGGCCTCCTTTTGACAAAATTTTTGAGATATCATGGTCTTATTTTTAAACCTGTCCCATATTCATTTATGGGGTGAGACTATGAGATTAAGAATCAAAAGCGGGTCGGCGCCGGGGGCATTGCTCTGCGCGGCGGGGTTTATTTCAGGATGCGCGGCGGGCGTTTTTATCTCCAGGTACATCGGAAGCGCTGTAACAGAGGAGATATACGGCGTCATGAAAAGCTACCTTGAAAGCGGGCATAGCGTCAGCACCGCGGCAAATGCCTGTTTGAGCGGTATGATTTTAAGCGTTCTTGTGCTGATTTCCGGTTTTTCGGTACCGGGGGTCTTTGCCGCACCGGCCCTGGCGGCGGCAAAGGGTTTTGTTATATCCTGTTCCGTTTCAGCCATGCTCCGTGTGGCGGGGAGCCGGTGGATAGGCAGGGCGGCGATTATTTTCGGCACTGACGCTGTTTTGACCCTGCCGTTCTTCTTTGCACTCTGCGCCTTGGCTTTCTCGGCTTCGGGGGAGCTGCTTATGCGCGGATTTGGACGCAGGATGGGGCAGAACATATACGGCGGCGGCTTTTGCATACGCGCTGCCGGATGCCTTGGGGCGGAATTCGCCGTAAGGCTTGCGTTAATAATGTGTTTTTCCAGGCTTATGGAATTTTAACTAATGCAATTGGGAGGAGGGGAAATCATGTCAGATGAAGTGCTCATCGGTAAATTCGGCAAATATCTGGAAGATGAAAGGCACTCGTCTCAAAATACCCTCAGCTCCTATATGCGGGATATACGCCAGTTTACGGAATATGTTGAAAAATACGGCCCGGGTACGGTGGCGGGGATAAAAAAAGAGGATATCGACGGTTATGCAATGTGGCTTAAAAAGAACAGAAAATCCCCGGCCACAATTTCCAGGTCAATGGCTTCTCTGAAGTGCTTCTATAATTTCCTCCGGAGCGAGGGAGTTGTGCAGGAGAATCCGGTACATAATATCACTACGGATAAGGCCGTAAAAAAATTGCCTGAGATACTGACCAGCGAGGAGGTTGACCTTTTCCTTGAACAGCCCGTATGCAGCGATATGAAGGGCTACAGGGACAAGGCCATGCTGGAGCTGCTGTACGCCACCGGTATCCGTGTGACGGAGCTTATCTCCCTTAACATAGACGACGTAAACTTATCTGCCGGGGTCATAAGATGCCGCAGCCGCAAAAAGGAGCGGACCATCCCGCTTTATCCTGCGGCGGTCAGCGCTCTCGCTGATTATATAAATCTGGTCCGGCCCCAGATGATAGCCGTACCCACGGAGCCCGCGCTGTTTGTGAATATGAACGGTGAGCGCATGTCGCGTCAGGGCTTTTGGAAGCTTGTGAAATATTATCAGGAAAAGGCCCACATTGAAAAAGATATCACGCCCCATACTCTGCGCCATTCCTTTGCGGCGCATCTCCTTGAAAACGGGGCGGATCTGCGCGCTATTCAGGAGATGCTGGGCCATGCGGATATATCCTCTACGCAGGTATACACACAGCTTGTAAATAAAGAACTTAAGGATGTGTATAAAAAAGCCCATCCCAGAGCTTAGAAACGTGAAAGGAAAATCATGGGATTATTTAAACCTTATAACTATAAGCCGACCAGGGGAATAGATAAGGACGCGCCGGTAAAGCATGGTTTTTTCATTTTCTGGGAAGTGTTTTTCAGAAAATTCTGGCGTTTTGTGACCGTAAACCTTATTTATTTTATAATCACGCTGCCGATGCTTTTTGTGGCGTATCTTCTGGCGGTGGGGTATCTGGCGGACTATATTCCGAATGTTGGCGATATACTCACCGGCGTCGGTATTTTGGCAAATATACTCCCATATATCCCGTCGTTTCTCTATATGCCCCTTGTTGTGCTCTCAATAATACTGTACGGCCCGGCTACCATGGGTATGACATACATCCTGCGGAATTTTGCAAGGCAGGAGCACGCCTGGATGTCGGACTTTTTTTCAAGAGGCTGGGCGAATTTTAAGCAGGGCCTGTTTTTCGGGATTTTGGATGTAGTCGCGGTGTCACTTCTCAGCTACAGTATTTTCATCGGCTACGGTGATAATTTAGGTACATGGCTGCCGTATATCATAAAGGGACTGGCTGTGCTTTTCCTTATAGTCTATCTTTTTATGCGCCATTATTTTTATGTGCTGGCGGTTACGGTGGAACTGAGAGTGCGGGATATACTTAAAAATTCCTGGCTCTTTGTGGTGCTCGGGTTTAAGAGAAATATCCTGGCCGGGCTTGTAAATATAATCACGTGGTTTGTGACGCTTATAGTGACGCCGATTATCCCGGCGCTGTCCGTTGCGGTGCTTATGTTTTTGACATACTCCTTCTCCGGCTTTGCCACGGTGTTTATCTGTTACCCAACGGTGAAAAAATATGTTGTGGTGCCGGCTATGGAAAAGGCGCGGGAGGAAACGGGAGAAGCGGAGGAGCAGAAGGACGAGCCTGACGAGCCGGAATTTGCCTGGGAGCCAAAAGAATAATAAAGAAGACAGCCGCTTTTGCGGCTGTTTTTTGCTGTTCTGACATCACCAGAGGCGCCGCGCTGTGCCGGCGGTTTTGAATATCGCAGCCTGTTGGGGTATGGAGGACCGGACGGAGAGTTGGGAGCGTCGCTGCGCTATCTCAGCCAGCGATACAGTATGCCTTACCCGGAGCTTAAGGGCCTTTTGACCGACATAGGCACCGAGGAGCTGGGGCATCTGGAAATAATCGGCAGTATTGTGCATCAGCTCACAAGAAACCTGAGCGAGGACGATATAAAAAAGTCGGGGTTCGGCGATTATTTCGTAGACCATACAGTGGGCGTATACCCAGTAGCCGCTTCCGGCGCCCCCTGGAGCGCTATGTATATAGGCGTAAAGGGCGACCTTATCGCAGATTTAACGGAGGACATGGGGGCAGAGCAGAAGGCCAGAGTAACTTATGACAATATCCTCCGGCTGTCCGACGACCCGGATGTGAATAATGTAATACGTTTCCTGCGTGAGCGGGAGGTTGTGCACTACCAGCGTTTTGGAGAAGGGCTGCGTCTTGCAGCGGAAAAACTCAATCAGAAAAACGTCTATGTAATAAACCCGAGCTTTGATTCGTAACCGCCCGGCGTCCGGCATAAGCTTTTTATGCCGGACGCTTTTTATGCCGGGGTGAAAATAATTTTTTCCGATATTGCCGGATTTCCGCCTAAGACGCTTGCGCTGTGGAATAATATGGAGTATAATATTGTAAAAAATTTACAGGAGGGCAAGGGCGTGAAGCAGAAGGACAGAACAGAGCTGCTGAAGGAGATTTTTGACTTCCTCTACAGTCTGGGGCTTTGTGCCGGAAGCGCGGGCTTTTGTTATGTATCCTATGCGCTGCTCCTGGCGGTTGAGGAGCCGGACAGGCTCCGCAGAATGGAAAAAAACATATATCAGGAAACGGCGGACCGTTATAAAACCGGCGCCAAGGATGTGGAGTGGTGCATCACCTCCGCTGCCGCGTATATATGGAAGGAGAAAAAGCCGTTTTTATACAGGCTGGCGGGAACTCCGCTCCCGCAAAAGCCTGACAACAGGGTGTTCATGGCGACGCTGCTTTCGTATTTCTGTGAAAATCCGGCGGCCTGACGTAAAAAACAGCCAAAAACCTCAGACAGCCTGTATAGACACCGGCGCGAAAATATGGTATTATAAATAAATACAATTTCATCCGGCCGAAGCCGGAGCCGCAGCCGCCGGAGGCTGTCATATCAGAGAGATATAAAGGATTTTCGGGTATGAAGATAAATGTTTTGGGCGTTGGATTTGATAATATTACAATGGATGAGGCCGTGGACAAGGCAGAGGAACTGCTGAACGGCGATAAAACCGGATATGTGGTGACGCCGAATCCTGAGATAGTCTGGCTGTGCCGCGATGACAGCCGCCTTATGGAGATAGTAAACGGAGCGGATATGTGCCTGCCGGACGGGGTAGGAGTAATATACGGCGCTAGGATACTGGGAAGGCCCCTTAAGAGCAGGATACCCGGCATAGATTTTATTTCCGGTTTGTTTGAGCGGATAGCCGCGCAGGGAAAAACGGTTTTCCTTTTGGGAGCAAAGCCGGGAGTGGCGGAGCTGGCCGGGGAAAATCTTGAGAAGAAATACCCGGGGCTTAAAATATGCGGCACGTCCGACGGGTATTTTAAAGAGGACGGGTCTGTAATTGATAAGATAAACTCACTGTCGCCGGATTTGCTGCTTGTCTGTCTTGGGGCTCCAAAGCAGGAGTACTGGATGGCGGACAATGCGGAAAAGCTGAACGTAAGACTTATGGCCGGCCTGGGTGGCGCTCTTGACGTGTTCGCCGGGACGGTGGAACGGGCGCCGGAAAAATGGCAGAAGCACGGCCTTGAGTGGCTGTACCGGCTTAAGAAGGAGCCGAAGCGTATAAAGAGGATGATAAAGCTGCCGCTTTTTATTTTTTCGGTCATAGGACAAAGGCTGAGGGGAAAATAAGATGGGTAAGCTTATAGTATTTGAGGGGATTGACGGCAGCGGAAAATCAACGCAGTTTAAAATGCTCTGCGACAGGCTGCAAAATGAGGGGAAGGACTTCAGAAGGCTTGTGTTTCCCCAGTATTCAGAGCCGTCCTCGGCGCTTTTGCGCATGTATCTCGCCGGAGAATTCGGCAAAAAGCCGGAGGACGTGAACGCCTATGCGGCGTCTACATTTTATGCCGTGGACAGGTACGCCTCATATGTAAAGGTGTGGCGGGAGTATTACAAAAACGGCGGGCTGATGCTGGCCGACAGGTACACCACGTCAAACGCCATACATCAGGGCTCCAAGGTCTCGGGAAAGGCCAGGGAGGATTTCTATAAATGGCTGTACGATTATGAATACGGCCTTTTGGAGCTGCCGAAGCCGGACACGGTGATTTATATGGATATACCGGTGGAGACCGCGGAAAAGCAGATGCGGGCCAGGGAGGCTGCGACGAACACGAAGGCCGATATCCATGAGCTTGACACCGCATACCTGCGCCAGTGCGCCCAGTGCGGCGCGGAGGCTGCGGCACATTTCGGCTGGCACAGCGTAAAATGCACGGAGAACGGAGATATGCGCTCTATTCAGGAGCTTCATGAGGAAATTTACAGATATCTTAAGGACGGAGGTTTGATTTAAATGGTATATATAATTCTTGGCGACGGATTTGAGGAAACCGAGGCAATCGCCCCCTGCGATATACTGCGCCGGGGAGGCGTGGAGGTAAGCCTTACGAGCCTTGGGGGAAAGACCGTAAAGGGCGCCCACGGCATAACGGTTGAGGCAGATACGACTATAAAGAAGCTGGATTTGAATAAGTGCGAGATGATAGTTATTCCCGGCGGCCTGGGCGGCGTCGAAAATATAGAAAACAGCAAGCTCGCTATGGACGTTATTGCGGAGGCCGCCAAAAAGGGCATAGAGCTGGCGGCAATCTGCGCGGGCCCCAGGGTATTGGCAAAGCTGGGGCTTCTGGAGGGGAAGCTCTGCGTCTGCTATCCCGGCATGGAGGAGCAGATGACAGGCGGCAGAATGGTTGGAAACACCAACGCCATACACGCCCCCGGAATAACCACGGGCAGAGCGCCCGGCGCCGCTATGGATTTCGGTTTTAAGCTTCTCACTCTGATAAAGGGAAATCAGGCCGCCGGAGACGTTGCGGCAGCCATGCACTATGTACTCTGATAAAAAAAGTGCGAGACTGGCCGCAAAGGAAAAAATAAACGGCCTCACGGAAGAATACTTACACATCAGCGACGGGGGAATATTTGAAAATTTCATATCCCTGCCTGAGTACAGGGCTGCCGGTACGATTTTTATCTATTACAGCGTGGGGCGGGAGCCGGATACGCACCGGATAATATGCAGTGCGCTTAAATCCGGAAAGACTGTTGCCTTGCCGTATAGTCTGCCGGGAGGGATGATGGAGATCCGGGAGATAAAAAGCCCGGACTGCCTTGTGCCGGATAGCTGCGGGATACCGTCGCCTCCGGATGACGCGGGAAAGCTGCCGGTTTCCCAGGCAGAGCTTGCCGTTATACCGGCCCTGGCTTTTGACAGGCGGTGCCGGCGTATCGGTCACGGCGGAGGCTACTATGACAGATTCCTGGAGAAATTCGCCGGGTTTTCTGTAGGGCTTTCAAGAGACGCGCTTATGGATTTTGAATTTCCCGTTGAGGGACACGACCGTTCAGTGGACTGTGTCATAACAGAAAAAGAAATTGCGAGGCGTTAGCCTCGCAATTTCAAGGGTAGCTTAGCAGCCGCAACCGCAGTTGCTGCCGCAGCCGTCGGAGTTACCGGAAGCGCAGCCGCCGCCGCAGCAGAAGACGATTATAAGGATGAGGATTATCCACAGGCAGGAATTGTTACCGAAACACATAAAAATTCTCCATTCCGCCGCTGCGCACGGCTTAAAATTTGATGCCCAAAACGCCGCGCTGCGCAGTTAATTAATGTGCCGGCGTTCCGTATCTTTGGGGCGGCGTTTCGCGCCGTCTGAGATATACTATGCCGGATGGCTGAAATGGGTTACATAGGAATAAAAAATTTATTGTTTTACTATACCGAGGTGTGAGATGTCTGAAGACAGGGAATATTGGAAGGAATTGCTCGGGGACGCCTTTGACGAACAGATATACGAGGAGATAATCGCTCCGTCCATGGACAATGAGGATAAACCGGCTCAGAGCGAAAAGTGGACGGAGATAATACCGGAAACGCCCGAAAACGCGCCGTCGGAGGCTGAGCCTGCCCCTTCCGGGCCGGTAAGTCCGGTGAGTGAGGAAAAATTCGTCGATATAATATCGGATACCTTCAAAGAAAAAGAGCCGGAGTACGTGGAACGGTACGACAGCCGTGACCGCGGCGGGGACAGGGATTACTATGACGATGACGAGTATTACGAGGACGACGACGAATATTACGATGATGAAGAGCCTGTCATACGCCGGAGCCGCCGGAAAAAGACCGGCTGTCTTGGCGGATTTATGTATGCGGCCTTTGTTATCGGCTTGAGCCTGCTTATCGCGTCGCTGGGATGGCTGGCGGCTACCGACGTACTGGCGTTTGGAAAGAGCGAGGGGCTTGTGACGGTGACGGTGCCGGAAAATGTGACGGTTGACGGGATTGCGGATATACTTTATAACGCCGACCTTATTAACTACAAATTCCTGTTTAAATTCTACGGCAAACTTGCGCACGCGGACCAGAAGGTTTCTGCCGGCACATACGAGCTTAACAAAAAGTTCGACTATAACGCCCTGATTCGCGGCATGACAGCCTCTGCCGGCGAGCGCGTCACTGTGGATATCACCATTCCCGAGGGCTACAGAATGAGCCAGATATTCGATCTCCTGGAGGAGAATAATGTCTGTACTGCGGAGGAGCTTTATGACGCTGCGGCAAACGGTGATTTTGAATACGATTTCCTTGCCGGCACCTCGAAAGGCGACGCCCAGCGGCTTGAGGGCTTCCTGTTCCCGGACACATATACCTTCTATGTGGACGATTCGCCCTCAAACGCCCTTAAAAAATTACTCAGCAACTTCAACAATAAATTTACCGACTCAATGTACGCGCGGGCAGCAGAGCTTGGCTACAGCCCCAGGGAGATAGTTACAATCGCCTCCATGATAGAAAAGGAAGCGGCAAATGACACCGAGCGCGCGGATGTTTCCTCTGTAATATATAACCGCCTGAACAGCGCCGATTTCCCGAGGCTTCAGATAGACGCGACGGTAGTATACGCCCTTGGTGACGGCTATAAGGGCGGCGCCCTGACTTATGACGACACTGCAATTGACAGCCCATACAATACCTATGTGTGCGAGGGGCTTCCAATCGGGCCTATCGCAAATCCCGGCATCGCCTCAATAAACGCGGCCCTCTATCCGAACACCACTGATTATTACTATTACGCACTGGATATAAGCGGCTCCCACAGCTTCTTTACAAATCTCAATGCGTTTAACGCATTCCTTGCGAGTGATTCATATGGCGGATAAGAAAAAACCGGAGCTGCTCTCTCCGGCTGGCGATACGGAACGGCTGCTCATGGCGGTAAATTACGGGGCAGACGCCGTATATATGGCCGGAAAGCAGTTCGGTATGCGGGGCGGAGTTGAAAACTTTACCACCGGGGAGATGGGCAGAGCTGTAAAATACTGCCACGAAAGAGGTGTAAAGGCCCACATAACGGTGAACACCCTGCCAAGGGCTGACGAGCTGAAAGCGCTTCCGGGATATCTTGAGGAGCTTGACGATATGGGCGCTGACGCGCTGATTATCGCGGATTTGGGAGTGTTCCGGATGGCGCAGAAATACGCGCCGGACACGGAAAAGCACATATCCACCCAGTCGGGAATTGTAAACTCCGAAACGGCCAGGGCGTGGTACGATTTAGGCGCAAAGCGCGTTGTGCTGGCCCGTGAGATGACGTTTCCTGAGATAATCGAGCTGCGGCAAAATACTCCGCCGGAGCTGGAAATAGAGACTTTTATACACGGGGCCATGTGCGTGAGCTTTTCGGGCCGGTGCCTGCTGTCGGACTATATGACGGGCCGGGACGCAAACCGCGGACAGTGCGCACAGCCCTGCCGGTGGAAATACTATCTTATGGAGGAAAAACGCCCGGGAGAGCTTTTCCCGATAACCGAGGACGAAAAGGGCACATATATCATGAACTCCCGGGATATGTGCATGATAGACCATGTGCCGGAGCTTATCGATGCGGGGATAGACGCCTTTAAAATAGAGGGCAGGGCAAAATCCTCATATTATGCCGCGGCGGTGACAAACGCGTACAGGCATGCTGTGGACTGCGCCATGCAGGGCCTGCCGCTTCCTGATGTGTGGCGCAGCGAGGTGGAGAAAATCAGCCACCGGAACTACTGTACCGGCTTTTACTACGGCCGGCCTGAAAACGGCCAGTTTTATGAGGACGCCAGATACATACGGGATTGGCAGATATCAGCCGTGGTGGAGGAGTGCGACGGCAGCGGCAGCGCGCGGCTTACCCAGCGTAACCGGTTTAACACCGGCGATAATCTGGAGCTTATTGCTCCGGGCATTGAGCCTGTGGCCTTTACCGCCGGGCAAATGCGGGACAGCGAAGGCCGGGTCATCGACTGTGCAATACACCCGATGATGGAGTTTTACATGAAGCTTCCGGTAAAAGTCCCGAAATATGCCGTCCTGCGCCGAGAAAAGTGATTGACAAATCCGGCGGCGGTGTTTATAATATTTCCTGCTATGAAGAAACGAGCTGTATGAAACAGCGCCAAAGAGAGAGGGGATAAAGGTGAAAGCCCCTTGCGCCATGCCATGCGGCGGCCATTTCCGAGCGTTTCCGGGAGGACCGGGACGTTTTCCGCGTTAAGGAGTCTTGAGACGCCCGAAAGGGCAATCAGGGTGGTACCGCGAAGGTTAATTGCTTTCGCCCCTGCGTATAGGGGCGGAAGCTATTTTTTGGGGAGGATAAGAAAAATGGCACAAAAGTATTTTGGCCTGAACGAGCTGAGAGAGCTGTTCCTCAAGTTCTTCGAAAGCAAAGGGCACCTGAGGCTGCCCAGCTTTTCCCTGATCCCGCAGAACGATGCGTCGCTGCTGCTCATCAACTCCGGTATGGCCCCTATGAAGCCATATTTCACCGGGGAGCAGGAGCCGCCGCGCCGCCGCGTGTGCACATGCCAGAAGTGTATACGCACCGGCGATATTGAGAACATC
>CAZBUH010000024.1:0-22401 GCA_964495095.1 uncultured Oscillospiraceae bacterium
CCGTCCTTATCGTAGTGCATGGCGCTTTTCTGGGACACGAGCTTTGCGTCCTCCAGAGTTATGATTATTTTCCCATTTTCCCTGTTGGACGCCGTAAAGAGAAGCTCCACGGCGTTTACGGATTTCCGCACGTCGCCGCCGGAGCAGGAGGCGATATGCTCCAGCACTCCATCCTCTATCCTGGCCTCCCCAAAGCGCCCCTGGGCTATATCCACAGCCCGGCGAACCGCCATAAGCACGTCGTCGCAGGTAAGCTCCTTAAATTCAAACACCGTGGAGCGGGAGAGCACGGCGTTGTACACGTAAAAATACGGATTTTCCGTAGTTGAGGCAATAAGCGTTATCTTGCCGTTTTCTATAAACTCCAGCAGCGACTGCTGCTGCTTTTTATTGAAATACTGTATCTCGTCAAGATACAGCAGTATCCCATTTGGCACAAGGAAGGTGTCCAGCTCGGCAATTATGTCCTTTATATCCGCAAGGGATGCGTTGGTAGCGTTTAAACGCCGCAGCTCACGGTTTGTCTCCTTTGCGATTATGTTGGCCACCGTCGTCTTGCCGCTGCCGGAGGGTCCGTAAAATATCATATTGGGTATCTGGCCGCTTTTTATTATGCGGCGCAGCAGTCCGTTTTCTCCAAGGATATGCTTCTGCCCGAAAACCTCATCCAGGTTCTGGGGCCGTATTTCGTCGGCCAGCGGCCTGTACATAAGCTTCACCTCTTAAAAAGGCGGAGGCGCACCGCGCCCCCGCCTTCCTTATATGCTCCGGGGATATACAATGCGACCCGGAAAAATATTCTCTTATTCGGAAAAACCGCGGGATTACAGGAGCCGGCCCATGTTCAGGCCCATTTTGCGGCCCTCCCCCGGCAAAAGCTCACTGGTAGATTGGGAATCTTCCGCAGAGCTCCGTAACGCCGGCCCTGATGGCCTCCGCGCTGTTTTCAAAGTCCGTAGCGGCAAGATACATATACTCCGCTATTTTCTCCATCTCCGGCTCCTTGAAGCCTCTGGATGTAACGGCGGGAGTGCCCACCCGGAGTCCGCTTGTTACAAAGGGGCTTCTTGGATCTCCCGGCACCTTGTTCTTGTTTGCGGTAATATACACGGCGTCCAGGCGGCGCTCCATCTCCTTGCCGGTAAGCTCCTCAAAGTTCTGGAGGTCTATAAGCATAAGATGGTTGTCCGTGCCGCCGGAAACCAGGTTGAAGCCCTTTTTCATAAGCCCGTCCGCCAGAGTTTTGGCGTTCAGGACTATCTGGTGCTGGTAGGCTTTGAATTCCGGCTTAAGGGCCTCGCCCAGCGCCACGGCCTTTGCTGCGATAATGTGCATAAGCGGCCCGCCCTGGCTGCCCGGGAACACGGCGCTGTTTATCTTCTTGGCGATAGCCTCGTCGTTTGAGAGTATCATGCCGCCTCTGGGGCCGCGGAGTGTCTTATGGGTGGTAGTGGTGACTATATCCGCATAGGGCAGCGGGCTGGGATGCTCCCCTGCGGCCACAAGCCCGGCGATATGGGCCATATCGACCATAAGGTAAGCGCCCACATCCTTTGCTATCTCAGAGAACTTTGCAAAATCGATGACCCGGGGATAGGCGGAGGCCCCGGCAATTATCATTTTCGGCTTGTGCTCCCTGGCCAGCTTATAGAGCTCGTCATAATCTATGCGGCCCGTCTTTTCATCCACACCGTAGGGGATTATGTTGTAATATTTACCGGAGAAATTCACAGGGCTTCCGTGGGTCAGATGTCCGCCGTGGTCGAGATTCATGCCCAGCACCGTGTCCCCCGGCTGCACCAATGCCTGATAGGCCGCGTAGTTGGCCTGCGCGCCGGAGTGGGGCTGTACGTTTGCGAAATTGCAGCCGAAGAGCTTCTTTGCCCGCTCGATGGCGATATTTTCGACGATATCCACGTCCTCGCAGCCGCCGTAATAGCGCTTTCCGGGATATCCCTCGGCGTATTTGTTCGTAAGGACCGTGCCTGCGGCGGCCAGCACCGCCGGGCTCACTATGTTTTCTGAAGCTATAAGCTCAATGTTCCTGCACTGTCTCGCGTACTCCAGCTCCACCGCGGAGCCTACCTCCGGGTCCGCCGCGGACAGAAAGGACATATTTTCTTTAACCACTTGAATCCCTCCACAGTATGTTCATAATAAAACAGATTTATTATATCCTGCCTCCCTCGATTTTTCAACCGCAAATGCTCAAAAAACCGCTCCCATGCCCAAACTTCGGCGCATTAACCTGAAAACCGGATATTAATGGCGTTTTTCCGTCGAAAAATCATATATAAGCGCCGGTTTCGCCCCCTCAAAGTCCAAACGCGCAAAAACCGGGGCCGCCGCCGGAAACCCGGCGGCGGCCCTTTGGGCGTTTTTTCTTACACAAGCTGGAAAATATAAAATTTCAGATAGTCCGTCTCCGGCACGTTAAGCAGTATTGGGTGGTCCGGGCCCTGCTGCCGGGCCTCTATCTGCTTTAACTCCACCCCCGCGTCCCCGGCCGCGGACATGAGCATTTTCCTGAAAAGCCCGTCCGTCATAAAGTGGGAGCACGAGCAGGTGGCAAGATACCCGCCTCTTGGCAGAAGCCGCATGGCCCTGTAGTTTATCTCCTTATATCCCCTCTCCGCGTCCTTTACCGTTTTCCGGCTTTTCGTAAATGCCGGCGGGTCCAGTATGACCAGGTCGTAGTCGCTCTTTCCGCACAGCTCCGGCAGAAGCTCAAACACGTCGGCGCAGATAAAATCCATCTTTCCCTCCAGGCCGTTGAGCCTGGCGTTCTGCTCAGCCATCTCCACAGCGCTGCGGGAGACGTCCACAGCCGTAACGTGCTCCGCGCCGCCCATGGCGGCGTTTAACGCAAAGGAGCCCGTGTGGGTAAAGCAGTCCAGCACACGCCGGCCTTTGGCCAGCCGCGCCACGGCCCGCCTGTTGTACTTCTGGTCAAGGAAAAAGCCGGTTTTCTGCCCGTTTTCAACGTCCACGCTGTAGCGCACGCCGTTTTCGACTATCTCCGTCACCGGCGAGGCCGGCGCCCCCGCGTAATCGCACCGGTACCAGCCCTTTCCCTGCTCCAGTCCCTCAAGGGTGCGGATTTTCGATTCGTTCCGCTCGAATATCCCCTCCACCTTAACGCCGGCGCTCTCCAGCTCGCCGCACAGGGCCCGGTATACCTGATCCTTTACCCGCTCCATGCCGTAGGACAGCACCTCCGCCGACAGTATGCCGCCGAACTTATCCACCGTAAGCCCCGGCAGCCCGTCGGCCTCGCCGAATATAAGGCGGCAGCAGCCGAAATCCTCGCCCATCACCGTTTTCCGGTAGTCCACGGCGTATTTTACCCGCCGGGCGAAAAACGCCTCGTCGAATTTTTCATTGGCGTTTTTCGACAGCAGCCTTATCCTTATCTTGCTCTTTTCGCTTAGAAAGCCGGAGCCAAGATAAGCGCCCTTTTCCGAAAAAACGTCGGTAATGCAGCCGTTTTCCGTCTCCCCCTCGATTTTGCGCACCTCGTCGCCGTACACCCAGGGATGCCCGGACCTGATGGAGTTCTCCGCCTTCCGGGACACTGTCGCCGCCGGAAACGCCCTTTCCTGTTTCATAAACCTGTCCTCTCGCCTGCGGCCGCAGGCATGTATTCTTTACTTCTCCAGCCGCCATATTGCGGCGTCCCTGCGGAAAATAACGCAGGTCAAAACGCCGGCGGCGCCCAATATTGAGAACAAAAATCCCGCTCCCGAGCCTTTCCCGGCGGCGGTGCAGGCCGCCGCCAGGGTGTCGCATACAAGCATCGTTTTCTTTTTATTCCTCCTGTCGCTTACGGCCCCGGCGAAAATGCTCATAAGCACATACGGCCCGTAGGAGCAGACGGAGAGCAGCGCCGTCATAAGGGCGGAGCCGTGCTGCTGATAGGACCAGATGACAAGCCCGTAGCTTGTCATGGAGCTGCCCAGTGCCGAAAGGGACTGGGTAGACCATAAAATTATAAAGCTTCTCAGCTCTTTTACGCTGTTTTTAAATTTATCCATTTTAACCTTGCTCCTTTTCCGAAATTATCCGAAAAGCGCAAGGCTGATACGGGCGGCAATTTCCACCGCTCCACGCAGCTCCGTCCGTTCAGCGCCTGCGCGGAGCTTTTCCAATGCAGAGCATCATATTTATAAGTCCTTTCTTTTCCCTCTTATGCGAGCCGTCCCCGGTACCAGCCGGAGACGCCGTTTTTCTTCACGTAGCAGCCTCTTGAGGTCTCCTCCACAACTGACAGCCGGTCTCCGGGCGAAACCTCCAGCTCATAGTCCGAGCAGTCGTTGCAGACCACCCTGTTTTTCTCCTCCCGGAGGTATTTTGTAAGGATATCCATCACGTAACCTGTCCTTACATGGCGGCATTTTGAAAATTCCTCTCCCCGCTCCAATATCTCCACAACGTTGTCTCCGAAGCGGAAATAGGCGGACCTCTCCGATGGCCGCTGGCCGTCAAGAGCCGTTTTAACCGGGAATTTGTCGTAGTAGACCCAGGAGAAATCCTCTGAAAATCCGTTGGGGATTATAAGGCAGTTGAGCTGCCCGTCGTCCTTTAAAACGCAGCCGCCGTCAATGCTTATAATCCTGCGCTCCCGCTCTATTACCGGGTTTGCGGACACGAAGTCCCCGCCGTACAGCATCACGGGCCAATGGCCAACCACGCAGTATTTTGAAAAGCTCTTTCCCTGGCCCAGGAAATTATCGTTTTTCATACAGGCTTTGGCGTCAAGCCCCTCCAGATTTTCCGAGGGCAGGCCGCCGTGGACGAAATAGAAATTTTCCGTCTCCACAACATGGGGCAGGCTCCGGAGAAAATCCAGCTCCGGTGCCATCTTGATCCTCAGCGCCCGGCGCATCACGTCCATATCCATGTCCGGCGTCACGGGGATACCGGCCTCGCCGCACATCTGGGCCAGCGTCCCATCTCTGCGCCACTGCATGTAGCTTCTGGTGGCCTCGTCCATTTCCGGCGTGGGGCAGTCGATTATCATATGGTAGCCGTCGCAGTTTCCCAGTATCGGGTACACGCTGTATTTTTTTGTAAGCTCCATTATAAACCGCAGCGTCTTAAGGCTCTCCGGGCCCTTTTCCAGCATATCCCCCACAAGGAAAAGTATATCCTCCGGGCCGAATTCCGCCTTTTTGAGGACTCCCCTGAAATACTCCAGGTTCCCGTGGATATCGCTTATGGCCAATATCCGCCGCTTCCTGCCCAGGGCCGCCCTTTCCACCTTTGCTCTCATAGCTCCACCGGCTCCCGCTGAATTTTGGGCTTTGATATGTCCTTCTCCATGACGAAAAGCTTGCCTAAAGCTCCCTCCGTGTCCGCTGTTTTTTTAAATCCGTATTTTGTGTAAAACTTTATGGCCCTGTGATTTTCCTCCGCCACATTGAGCCGCAGAAATTTCCTGCCCATTTCCCTGTATACGGACACCGCCTGGCCCAGAAGCTGTACAGAGAGGTTTCTCCCTCTGAATTCCGGAGCCATATAGAAGAAGGCTATGGAGCCGGCCCCCTCTCTTTTGCCCCGGTTTACGGCAAACTCCATAAGCCCCGCCGTTTCATCGCCCCACAGGACCCTTACCACCGAGCCGGCGTAGTCCTGCCGGTGCTTTTTCGCAGTTTCCAGATATGAGCAGGAAAAGCCGTCCTCAGTACCGTGGGCGGCCGCCCAGGCGTCCCTGTAGCAGTCCAGATACCAGGCCCCCACCGCCGGATCAGCCGGGTTTACCGCCTCAAATCTCATGGCGTTGGGGTCAAGGCCGCTTTTTTCCTTCCACCAGGTCTGGCGGCCCAATGTGCTGTACCCCTCCGGGAGATGGGAATTGTCCCCTGAAAATTTCAGCGTAAAGCGCCCGTTTTCATACTCCACCAGGGACACAGCCGTGTTGTCGCTGTGCCCGACCTCCGCTATTTTGCACCCGGCAAGCTTTGCCGTAAAGGCCCGTATGGCCGAGCCGTGGCTGAAAACCGCCGCGGTGCCTCCGGGATGGCGCTCCGCTATTTTCCTCACAGCGCCGGCTATTCTCTCCTGGGCGTCGGAAAAGCTCTCGCCTCCGGGTATGCTCCACTTTTCCGGCTCATTGCTGAAATAGCCGTACTCCGCCGGATAATTTTTCATCACTTCGCCCCAGGTCTTATCCTCCCAAACGCCAAGGGCCAGCTCCCGCAGCTCCGGGGTGGTGAGAAGGGGCAGCCTGCGGGTCTTGTATATGGCCTCCGCCGTCTGGCAGGTGCGGGTCATGTCGCTGGAGTAGACGGCGTCTATTTTCTCATTTTTAAAACGCTCCGCCAGCGCCTCCGTCTGCCTTAAGCCGCAGTCGGTGAGTATGCTGTCATATCTGCCGTGTATCCGGCGGTACAGGTTTCCCTCCGCCTCAGCGTGGCGTATTATATAAACTCGGGTCATCAGTTCAAAACTACCTTTCCAGTAAGCTGGCTGACTTTTTCAATGTTTTTTCTCTTCATAAATTCCGTTATCCCGTCCCGGACCTTTACCGGCGCCATTGGGTCGGCAAAGCAGGCGGTGCCCACGGATATCATGTCGGCTCCGGCCAGCAGCATTTCCACGCCGTCCTGCCACTTTGATATGCCGCCCATTCCCAGCACCGGCACACTCACGGCCGCAGCCGCCTGCCACACCATCCGCACCGCCACCGGCAACACCGCCGGCCCGGAGAGGCCGCCGGTGTTGTTTTTAAGTATGGGCCGCCCCGTCTCGATATTTATGCGCATTCCGAGAAGCGTATTTATAAGGGATATGGCGTCGGCCCCGGCGCTCTCCACGGCTCTCGCCATCTCCGCTATGTCCGTCACATTGGGCGAGAGCTTTACCATCACCGGCACCGAGGAGCTTTTTTTCACCGCCTCCGTTACCGAGGCCGCCGAGCGGCAGTCGGTGCCGAAGGCCATCCCTCCCGCTTTCACATTGGGGCAGGAGATGTTCACCTCCAGCATATCCACCCCCGCCGCCGAGAGCTTTTCGGCCATAATGCCGTAGTCCTCAACGGTATTTCCGGAAATGTTGGCTATCACATTTGTGTCGAACTTTCTCAAAAACGGCAGCTCGTTTTCAATAAAGCTGTCCACGCCGGGATTCTGAAGCCCGACGCTGTTCAATATCCCCATGGGTGTCTCCGCGATGCGGGGCGGCGGATTGCCCTCTCTCGGCGCCGGCGTCAGTCCCTTTACGCATATGCCCCCCAGCTCCGACAAATCATAAAACTCCCCGTACTCATGGCCGAAGCCAAAGGTCCCCGATGCCGCCACTATGGGATTTTTAAACCTTACACCGGCAAAATCAACCGACATATCCATTACCATACCACCTCCGAGGCTTCAAATACCGGTCCGTCCCGGCAGACCCGGCTCATATGCTCCTCTCCGTCCTTTTTTGTTTTGCAGGCGCAGACAAGGCAAGCCCCAACGCCGCAGCCCATCCGCTCCTCCATAGAGACCTGGCAGCGGACGCCGTATTTTTCGCAGACCTCCGCCACGGATTTAAGCATCACCCGTGGGCCGCAGGCCAGCACCCCGTCATATCCGCCCTTTTTAAGCAGCTCCTCCAGCGGCTGGGACACAAAGCCCTTTTGGGCGTAGCTGCCGTCGTCGGTAGTTATGTAAACTTCCTTGCAGGCTTCCCTGAATTCTTCCTCCAGAATGACCCTGTCCTTTGAGCGGAAGCCTGTTACCGCAGCCGCCCCGCCGTGCCTTTTCGCCGCGCAGAGCATGGGCGGCACGCCTATCCCGCCGCCGACCACGATAATATTTTTCCCCGAAAGATCAAAGCCCCGGCCCAGAGGCCCCATAACGTCCAGTAAGTCTCCCGGCTTTCGCCCGGAAAGCCACTCCGTGCCGCTGCCAACCGTGTCAAAAATTATCCGGAGCTTTCCGTCCCCTGCATCGGCAATGCTTATGGGCCGCCGCAGGAGCCGGGAATGGCCGCATTTTATGTGGACAAACTGCCCCGGCACGGCTTTGTCCGCCAACTCCCCGGCCTCCATGACAATACCGAAAATTCCCTGGGTCAGCTCCTTTACCGACAGCACCCGGCAGATTTTCATATCAGGCATTTTTATCTCTCCTCAGCTTAATTTATATATCATTTTTGCCACTTCGGCTCTGGTGGCGTTGTTCATGGGTCTGAAGCTGCCATCGCTGTATCCGTTCACGACGCCCTTTCCCGCCATCTGGCCTACGCCCGATACGGCCCAGGAGGGTATGGCGCTGCTGTCGGTAAAGCTTATATCTCCGCTCTCCCCGCCGAATATGCGGCCCAGAATCGTGCATATCTCGGCTCTCGTTATATAGCTTTTGGGGTTAAAGACCGCATCGGAGCCTGTGCCGGAGCCCTGTATATATCCCAGGGCGTACATGGCCCTAACGTGCTCTGCGGCCCAGCCCGATATGCTTCCCCGGTCTGAAAAGGGCATATTAACGGCGGAATACGCCGCCGTGTCCAGATTCAAAAACCTCGACAGCATAACGCAGAATTCCTCTCTCGTTATATTGCTCTCAGGCTTAAAGGAGGTGTCGGTAACGCCCTGTATGACGCCCCTTTCCGCAAGGGCGCTTATATACTGGCTCGCCCAGTGGCCCGGGGCCACGTCGTAGAATTTTTCGCAGACCGTCACCGGGATCGAGACTGTCCTGCTGCCGAAGGAGACGGTTATGCTGCCGGTCCCGGCGGCTCCGGCGGTGAAAACGCCGTTTTCAGTTATAGTCCCCACGCCGCCTGTAACGCCGTAGCTGAAGGCATCCGCCGAGAAATGGACCTCCTGCCCGTAATAATCGGGAACTGACACGGAAAGGCCCGCCGTTTCTCCCACAATGGCCGTAATGCTGCTCAGCGGTGATGAGGACCCCGTTTTGCTGACGGTAAAGGAGCTTATATCGTCCAGAACCGTAACAAGGCTCTCGCCCCAGGCCCCCTCCGGGGAGACCGCCGTCACAGTATCCTGACAGGCCGTTTCCGGGGCAGTATATGTAATACCGTCCATTGCGCCGTATTGAGCGGAATACTCAAGCTCCGAGGGTACCGCGGCAGGATAATATCCGCCGTCAGTGGCTATTATGCTTCCAAGGCTCACTGTGGAGCCGGCCAGCACCACCGGGTCGTTTGGAGAAAAATAAAGCTGCTTTGCTATACCGTCCCTTGCGTTTTCCGAAACTATAAATATGTACGTGCTGCACAGCCTTGCGCTGCCGCCCGAGGGGCTGTTCACCAGCGATAAGGACTCGCTCCCCGGCATACGGAACACGCAGGAGGTAGAGCCGCCGCCGTCAAGGTTTATGACAGTTTCGCACTGTCTCGCTATAAGCTCCTCGGC
Source organism: uncultured Oscillospiraceae bacterium (assembly GCA_964495095.1). Taxonomy (GTDB): domain Bacteria; phylum Bacillota; class Clostridia; order Oscillospirales; family Oscillospiraceae; genus CAZBUH01. The sequence continues at coordinate 9,359 of CAZBUH010000024.1, forward strand.
CAGGGCGTTCATCGTAAGCCCTGCGGCAGAGCTCTGGCGGCCGTCGGCGGCATAGAGCAGCACCGTGCCGTCGCCCCTTATGCCAAGGGCCGTTCTCGGATTTGCCCCGCCCAGGGCCTTGTCCCAGCCGCTCTCGTCGGTCTTTGCCCCGTCCTTTGCCAGGATATCGCCGCAGCCCGTCACATATTTGGCCTGGGCTATACGCTCATCGGAGCAGGACACTGTGAGAGCCGCCCTGTCCCCGACGCTGAATTTATCAAGCTCCGCGTAATAGGGGCACTTGTTGTTTGCCGTCAGCAGAAGATACCCCTCCGGTATTTCCGTGGGCGTGCTGCCGGTGAAAATATTTGTTACCTCAAGCTCTACGGTGCAGCTTGGCGTCACGCTGGAATTATCCCCGTCTGCAATTTTAAACAGCACGTCCTTTCCCATAACCGACGCCTGGTTGTTTTCATAGTAGTCGGAGCTTAAGAGATAAAGCCTCGAATCCCTGCGCTGCTGGTTGTAATAATGCACAGTCACCTGCTGTCCGGCGTTCTCCGGGACCGAGCCCCCGCCGTTATTTGTGATCACCATTGAAAATGAGGGATTTTCGGAATAAAAGGCCGAGCCGTCCTCGTTAAAGCCCACCACATTCCTGGAGTCGCCTACCGTAAGGAGCTTCCCGTCCTCCACCAGCGCCCCGAGTGGGATGCCGGTAGTCGTGGAGAAGAAATCGGCGTTCACGCCTCCCAGCACGTTTAAGCCCTTATCCGTAAGGGCCTTCGCGGCGGTTGTTATGGTTCTTTTCCCGTAAACCGTCCTGCCGGAGCAGACGACCGCTTTTATGTCCCCGCCGGGGGAATATTCCATTATGTATCCGGACTGACGCCCGTAAGCGTTATAAGATATGGTGTTTACAAAATTAAGTCTGTTTGATATACTGTAGGATGACGTGTAAGCCGCGTTCCCGGCCCCCGCAGCGGACGCTGAAGCGGCCAGCAGCCCGGTCAAAACGGCCGCCGCAAGCAGCCTTACACACAGTTTTTTTAATTTCATTATGTACCTCGCAATCTCCATGATTTTTACTTACCTGAATATTTTAACAGACTGCACTTCTAATTTCAACCTGGCTTGCAGTTAATGCAGTTTTTACCTTTTGAGGAATTTTCAATGCAGGAAAAAAAGAAAAATACAATAAAAACCGTCGGCCTTATGATGGCCATAACCCTTGTGGGCAAAGTGCTTGGCCTTGTGAGGGACATGCTCCTTGGCCACAACTTCGCCACCGGCGCCGTGAGCACCGCTTTCCTTACAGCAAGCCGCATACCCAGGATATTTTTTGACGCCATTTTCGCCTCGGCCATATCCTCCAGCTTCATCCCCGTATTCAACGAATATCTGCAAAAGGGCGGGAAAAAAGAAGCCTACAGGCTTTCAAACGCCTTTATAACTGTCATCGTCCTTTTCACCGTCCTTATATCCGGCCTTGGCATCGCCTTTTCAGATCAGATAACGGCCCTTATGGCCGACGGCTTCGACGCCGAGACGGCGCAGCTCTGCTCGTCCCTTTTAAAGATACTCTTTCCCACCATAATCTTTACGGGCGTGGCCTTTTCCACCGTCGGCATATTGCAGTCCCTCGGTGAATTCAACATACCGGCGGCCCTTTCCGTGGCCTCCAACGGCGTGGTTATACTGTATTATGTTTTCCTCTGCGATAAATTCGGGATTTACGGCCTTGCGGCAGCCTTCCTCATAGGCTGGGCATCCCAGGCGGTTATCCAGATACCGTCCCTTTTGAAAAGGGGGTATATATACCGCCCGTCTCTGCGGCACGAAGGGCTTAAAAAGGTGTTTCTCCTTATGCTCCCCGTTATGGTGAGCACCTGGATTCAGCCTATAAACCTGGCCGTCTCCACAAAATTCGCCTCCCACATATTCAGCGGCTCAGCGGTGTCGGCCATCGAGTACGCCAACACCCTGTACACCATGGTCGCGGGAATACTGGTGCTCTCCATAGCCAACGTGGTTTTCCCGGAGCTTTCCCGCCTTACCGGGGACGGGGACAGGTCGGAGTTCGGCTCGCTGGTGAGCTCCTCCATGCGCTCAATGCTGTTTCTGCTCATCCCCATGACGGCGGGGCTGATGCTGCTGGCGCGGCCCATTATCCGGCTTCTCTATGAGTGGGGCCAGTGGGACGCGTTTTCAACCGATATAACCTCCCGCGCCCTTGTATTCCTCTCAACGGGAATGATAGGCTACGGCATACAGAATATACTCTCCCGCGTGTTTTACGCCGAGCAGAACGGAAGGATACCTCTTATAACGGGCCTTGTGTCGATTTTGCTGAACGTGGTCCTCTGCGCCGTCCTCTCGCCTGTTATGGACGTGGCGGGGCTGGCCCTCGCCTCATCCGTATCCTCCACTGTTTCCGCCCTGCTGCTGCTTATACCGGCCGGCCGGCGCTGCAGCGGAATTATAACGGCAAAATTCTGGCTTGACCTTTTAAAAATGGCCCTCTGCGCCGTTGTGATGTGCGCCGCCGTGTGGGGCGTAAAGCTCCTCGCCTCCGACATCGCGGGGGACGGCGTCGCGGGCAGGACTATTGCCGTGCTGCTCCCTGCCGTAACCGGCGCCGCGGTATACTTCGCGGCGGCGTTTATCCTGAGAGTGCCGGAGATGCGCTCCGTAATATCTTCCGCCGCAAAAAAGCTTCGCAAAGGAGGGGATTGACTCAATGCAGAACGGATTTTTTGAGGACAGCTATTTTGTAAGCGTTTTTAAGCGCAGCCTCATCTGCCATATTTTCGCCTCTGTGGCCGGGTGGTTTTCCCGGCAGTGGAACAGCAGCCCCATAATCGGCAGAATAACCTCCCAGCGGTGCAGCCCGGAGCTTTCCGACGCCTCGGTATTGGTCAGGCTCTCCCGGTGGATATACAGGCTGTTAAGGCGGTTTTTCGCCTTTCTGCGCCTCGACAGGATAACCGAGGGCAGTATTTTCAGAAAGCCCTGGCTGTGGTCCGGGCTGGCCCTTTTCGCGGCGCCCATTCTGCCCACTAAATACGTAATTGTCCTTGTGCTGGCGGCTTTCTGCACCCTTTTTTTGGATTATGTGTGCGGAGAGGAGCGGAGGCTCCGGTATTTTCCGGCCAACAAGTTCGTTATAGCTTTCGCGTTTATCTACATGGTTTCGGCCTTTACCTCCCTGTCGGTGTCCTCCAGCCTGTATATAAGCGCCCTGACAGCTTTCTTTACGCTGTTTTTCATAGTTTTCGCCAGCAGCGTCCAGTCCTACAGGCAATTAAAGACCATCGCCGTTTTCGCCGTTTTCGCCGGGGTGCTGGTGGCCCTCTACGGCTTTTATCAGTACCTCCAGCCGGGCCAGCGTACAGGCGCCTGGGTGGATTCGGACCTTTTCGATATAAGCTTCCGGGTGTACTCCACACTGGATAACCCCAACGTGCTGGGGGAATATTTCCTCCTTGTCATCCCCCTTGCGGTGGCCTTTATGTTCTCTGCCAGGGGCTGGTGCGGCAGGATTTTGTGGCTGGGCTGCACCGGGATAATGATGCTCTGCCTCATTCTCACCTACTCCCGGGGCTGCTGGATAGGCATCCTCGCGGCGGCGGCCATATTCCTCGTTATGCGGGACAGGCGGTTTATTATACTGGGCGTCGTGTTTTTGTGCGCCGCGCCGTTCATCCTGCCGGAAAACATACTCCAGCGGATATCCAGCGTTGGCAATATGGCGGACGACTCTACCTCCTACCGGGTCTATATTTGGTTCGGCACCATAGCCATGCTGAGAAAATACTGGTTTTCCGGCATAGGCCCCGGAGAGACGGCCTTCAACAAAATTTATCCCCTGTACTCCTATAACTCCATCAAGGCCCCCCACGCCCACAACCTGTTCCTGCAGGTGACCTGCGATACGGGCATATGCGGCCTTATAGCCCTTGTGCTGGCGGTGTTCTCCTGCTTCAGGACATTGGCCTCCGGAGTAAAAAGCACCTCCGACAGGGAGAGCAGGATTTTCCAGACTGCCGGCATCGCCTCAATCGCCGGCTTTATGGTCCAGAGCATGTTTGACTACACATTCTATAATTACAGGGTAATGCTGATGCTCTGGGCGTTCATGGCCCTCTATATGCTGTTTGGGAAATTCCGCCGCGACGGAGAAAGCGAGGGGGCGGCCCATGATTAAGGTTTTGAATATAATAAGCGACACCAACATAGGCGGTGCGGGAAAATGCCTCCTCAATTTCCTGAAATACTATGACCGGGAAAAATTCTCAGTCTCCGTCGCCATGCCGGTGGGCAGTATGCTGAAAGCCCCGGCGGAGGCCCTTGGGGCCGAGGTTTTTGAGGTGGACGGCATCGGCGATAAATCCATGGACTTCGGGGCCATAAAGGAGCTCCGGGCGCTTATAGAGCGCACCGATCCCGATATTGTCCACACCCACGGGGCCATGAGCGGCCGCATCGCGGGAAAGCGGGCGGGAAAAAAGGTCGTCTATACCCGGCACTCGGCATTCCCTGTTAAACCTTATTTGAAAAAAGGCCCCGGCAAATGGCTCAACAAGGCCATAAACGAGCACTACGCCGACAGGATAATCGCCGTAAGCCCCGCCTGCGCCGAAAATCTAACCGACGCCGGCATATCCCCGGAGCTTATCGTCACCATGATGAACGGCGTGGAAGCCGTTTCCCGCTCCTCTTTTCAGGAGCAGGCGGCCCTTAAGGAAAAATACGGCGTCCCTCCCGGCAGCTTCACCGCCGGCATCCTGGCCAGGCTTGAGGATTACAAGGGCCATATGTACATTCTGGAGGCCGCGGACATACTTAAAAAGCAGGGCAGGAAATTTACAGTGCTGATTGCGGGAAAGGGCGGCTATGAGGAGGAGCTCAAAAAACGCTGCGCGGAGCTTCAGCTTTCCGACTGCGTAAAATTCCTGGGCTTTGTAAGCGACGTAGCGCCCCTTCTCTCCATCCTGGACGTACAGCTCAACGCATCCTACGGCACCGAGGCCTGCTCCCTTGCCATTCTGGAGGGCTTCAGCATGGGGCTTCCCATTGTGGCCAGCCGCTACGGCGGCAACCCGTGGCTTGTGGAGGACGGGGAAAACGGGCTCCTTTTTGAAAGCCGCAATTCCCGGGATCTGGCGGAAAAGCTCTCCCGGCTCATGGACTCTCCCGAGCTTACGGAGCATATGCGAGGCCGCTCCCGCGAAATATATCTGAGCAAATATACAGGCGAGATTTTTGCAGGGAATATTGAAAACGTATATTTGCAGACCTTGGAGGCAGAAAGCTATGGAAAATAAGAAAAAATTCCGGCTCAATATTTTTGACATTATAATCATACTGGCGGTGCTGGCTGCGGCCGCAGCCGTGGTGTACATCTTCCGCCCCTCCGGCGGTGCCGGGATATCCATAGGCGGCAGCTCCGGCAAGGTGCGCTACACCATCGAAATGACCGGTATGCCCGCAGGCTCCTCCCAGCTTGTAAGCCCGGGGGACGTTATAACGGACAGCACTAAAAATTATGGCATGGGCTCCGTGGTCTCCGTGGAGGTCGGCCCGTATACAACATATGTACCTGACGTCAGCTCCGGCGTCTCCCGGAAAGCCGAAATTGAGGGCTATGAAAACGTGTACGTCACGATTGAGGCCGACGCCACCATAACCGACAGCACCATAACCACCACCGGGGGCTATGTGGTCCGGGTCGGCGCAGCCAGCACCGCCGAGGGTCCCGGCTATGCAGGCACCGGCTACGTCATAGACATAGAACGCTGAGGAGGAGAAAATGAAAAAATTCAAATTCAACTGGATAGATGCCCTCGTCTGCGTCCTCATAGTGGCTCTCGCAGCCGGAGCCGTGTATAAATTCAGCGTCTCCGGCCAGTCGGGCATTGCCTCCGCGGCGGAGCCTATAAGCTACACCATCTATCTTGCCGGCGCGCGCCAGGGCACAGTGGACGCCATACAGCCCGGGGACACCCTCTACGACAACGACTCCGGGAACGCCATCGGCACCATAGAGTCCGTTGAAGTGAAGGACGCCTCCGTCGTTATCCCTGACAACACCAGCGGCACGGCGGCAATGGGCACAGTGGAGGAAAAGTACGACCTCTATATCACCGTGTCCGCCTCCGGCTCCATAAACGGCGGGGCATATTATGTAAACAGCAACTATCAGCTCAACGTTGGCTCACAGCGCAGCCTCTATACAAAATACGCCTCCTTCAGCGCAAAAATATATAACATCGAAAAATAGCGGAAAAATGCAAAAGCCGGTCTTTGCCCGGCTTTTGCATTTTTGACTGTCGGCAAATGTACGATTTTTTAAGCGAGGCTTTATCTATGGATAAAAAGAGAAAAATACTTATATGCACCATGGGCCTCGACATAGGCGGGGCCGAGACACACATCGTGGAGCTGTCCCGGGAGCTTTGCCGCCGTGGGTACGCGGTGGCCGTCGCCTCAAACGGCGGCGCCTACGTCCCGGAGCTGGAGAAGGCGGGAGTGCGCCATATCTCCGTGCCCCTTAACCGCCGCAGGCCCCTGCCGATGCTGGTCTCCCTTTTCAGACTCCGGAAGATTATCCGGCGGGAAAGGCCGGACGTGGTCCACGCCCACGCCAGGATTCCCGGCTTTCTCTGCGGCATACTGCGCAGAACCATGAAGTTCCCCTTTGTCACCACCGCCCACTGGGTCTTTGACACAGGCGGCGCTCTGGGCTCCCTCACCAACTGGGGGCAGAAGGTGATCGCAGTATCTGACGACATCAAAGCCTACCTTATTGAAAATTACGGCGTCCCTCCGGAGGACATAACGGTAACCATAAACGGCATAGATACGGAAAAATTCTCCCCAGATATCTCCGGCGCGGATATAAAATCGGAGTTCTCCATCCCGGAGGACGCCCCCGTAATATCCTACGTAAGCCGCATGGACGGCAGCCGCGCTCTTGCCGCCCGCCATCTTATAGCGGCGGCGCCGGAGCTTGCTGAAAAAATTCCGGCCCTGCGCATAATCATCGCCGGCGGAGGCGATGTATACGATGAGCTGCTGGCCCAGGCGGAAAAGGTAAACGAGGCCGTGGGCTACGACTGCATTTTTATGCCCGGGGCCAGAACGGATATAAATAAAATAGCCGCCGCCGGCGATATTTTCATCGGCGTCAGCCGGGCGGCCCTGGAGGCCATGTCCGCCGGAAAGCCCGTAATAGTCGCCGGAAACGAGGGCTGCCACGGTATCTTCACCCCGGAAAAGCTGACGGAGGCCATGCTGGGGAATTTCTGCTGCCGCGGCCTGCCCCAGTGCACCCCGGAAAAGCTGAGGGACGACGTTCTGGAGCTTTTTTCCCTCTCCCCGGAAAAACGCCGGGAGATGGGCCAGTACAACCGGCAGGTCATATTCTCCCACTACTCGGTCAGCCGGATGGCCGACGACGCGGAAAAGGTCTACGAGAGCGTCTGGCGCCCCAAAACCGCCGTCATTTCCGGCTATTACGGCTACAATAACCTTGGCGACGACGCCATACTTCTGTCCATAAGAAAGCGCTTTGACAGCGTGTGCCCCTCCGCCCGGCTTATCGCCCTATCAAACGATCCCGCGTCCACGGAAAAGCAGTACGGCGTCCCGGCGGTGCCGCGCTTTAACCTCTTTAAGGTATCAAAAGCCGTCAAAAGCGCCGACCTCTTTATAAGCGGCGGCGGCAGCCTTCTGCAGGACAGCACCAGCACCCGCTCCCTGCTCTACTACCTCTCGGTAATAAAAATCGCCCTCCGGCAGAAAAAGCCCGTTATGCTCTACGCAAACGGTATCGGCCCCGTGACGAAAAAAAACAACCGGAAAAAGGTGGCGAAGGCGCTGGACAGGGCCGAGAGCATAACTCTCAGGGATTCCGGCTCATTGCAGGAGCTTCGGGACATGGGAGTAAAAAACGGAAACATCTCCATCACCTCCGACCCGGTTTTCACAATCGACGGCGTCCCCCGGCAGGAGGCGGAAAAGCTTCTGCGTGATGCCGGGGTGCCCACGGATAAGCCCATCGCCGCCGTCTCCATGCGCAGCTCTCCCGGGATGGAGACCGCAATTTCCCGGCTGGCCGCCTTCTGCGACATGCTGGGAAAAAGCCATACGGTTTTGTTCTTAATAATGCAGACCCCCGGCGACGGGATCATAACGGAAAAAATACGCGGAAAAATGTCGGGAAAAAGCTATGTATTCCAGTCCCCCGGCGCGCCGGAGAGCATGATGGGCGTGGTGGGCCTCTGCGATACGGTTTTCAGCATGAGGCTGCACACGATAATTTTCTCCGCGAAAATGCGGGTGCCCGTAATGGGCCTTATATACGACCCAAAGGTGGCGGCCTATTTAAAAATGGTGGACATGCCCGGCTGCGGCACTCCGGAGGATTTTTCTCCGGAAAAGGCCATGGAGGTTTTCCGCGATATCCAGTCCCGCAGAGGCGAATTCGCAGCGCGGCTTGATAACGCCGCAAAAGAGCTTGAGCAGGCGGCCCTTAAAAACGACCGGGAGCTTTGCGGCCTTTTGGGCCTTTAATAAGCCTTGCAAATATTGTCGATTTGAGCTATCATAATATTCACTGAAAACACATGCTGTAAAGGACTTGATAACATGAAAAAAGTTGCCGTTATAATGGGCTCTGACAGCGACCTGCCTGTGGTTAAGGGCGCCGTTAACCAGCTTAAAAAATTCGGCGTCCCCTTTGAGGCCAGGGTTATGTCAGCCCACCGGACTCCGGCAGCCGCGGAGGAATTTGCGAAAACCGCCGCGGAAAAGGGCTTCGGCGTTATAATCGCCGCCGCCGGCAAGGCCGCCCATCTGGGGGGCGTGCTGGCCGCAAACACCACCCTGCCTGTTATAGGGCTGCCTATAAAATCCTCCCTAATGGACGGGCTTGACAGCCTTCTCTCCGTCGTGCAGATGCCCACAGGCATACCTGTGGCCACGGTGGGCGTAAACGGGGCTGATAACGCGGGCATCCTGGCCGTGCAGATGCTGGCCCTCTCAGAGCCGGAGCTTCAGGAAAAGCTCGCCGCCTACAAAAAGGAAATGGCCGAGAGCGTCGCCAAAAAGGACGCCGCCTTACAGGAAGCGCTGAAAGAAGAATAAAAGTAAAGGAGAAGTTTTCATGAAAAAGCTTGAGCAGGTATACGAGGGCAAAGCCAAAAAGGTATTCAAAACAGACGACCCCGAGGTCTATATCGTAGATTACAAGGACGACGCCACCGCATTTAACGGTGAAAAGAAGGGTACGATTCTGGGCAAGGGCGCCATAAACAACCGCATGACAAACAACCTTATGCAGCGCATCGAAAAAGAGGCCGGAGTACCCACCCATTTTGTAGAGGAGCTTTCCGACAGGGAGACCGCCGTTAAAAAGGTCACCATAGTCCCCCTTGAGGTCATTATACGCAATATCGCCGCCGGCTCCTTCTCAAAGCGCTACGGCGTGGAAGAGGGCCGGAAGCTCAAAATAAGCACCATCGAATTTTCCTACAAGGACGACGCGCTGGGCGACCCCCTCATAAACGACTACCACGCCATCGCCCTGGGCCTTGCTGCCCCCGAGGAGATAGACACGATAAAAGCCTACGCTTTCAAGGTAAACGACTTTCTCAGAGAGGTACTTCTCCAGTGCGGCATAACGCTTGTGGATTTTAAGCTTGAGTTCGGCAAGACCTCCGACGGCACTATCGTCCTGGCCGACGAGATATCCCCCGACACCTGCCGTTTCTGGGACGTAAAAACCGGCGAAAAGCTGGATAAGGACCGCTTCCGCAGGGATTTGGGCAACGTGGAGGGGGCCTATCAGGAGATGGCCCGCAGGCTTCTGGGAGACAAATAAACCAGAAAATTCTTTTTGAAAGGACTGCCATATGAAAAACAGCAGATCTGACAGCTACGCTGCCGCCGGCGTCGATGTTACCGCCGGCTACGAATCAAACGACCGTATAAAGCCCCTTGTGGAGAGCACCTACACCAAGGGCGTACTCGGCACCCTGGGCGGCTTCGGCGGCATGTTCCAGCCGGATTTTGCCGGGATGGAGCGCCCGGTCACAGTCTCCGGCACCGACGGCGTGGGCACAAAGCTCAAAGTGGCTTTTCTTATGGATAAGCACGACACCGTGGGTATCGACTGCGTCGCCATGTGCGTAAACGATATCGCCTGCTCCGGCGCGGCCCCCATGTTTTTTCTGGACTATATCGCCATGGGGAAAAATTTCCCCGGCCGCACCGAGCAGATAGTCGCCGGTATCGCCGAGGGCTGCCGTCAGGCCGGCTGCGCCCTTATAGGCGGCGAGACGGCGGAGATGCCCGGCTTCTATCCCCTTGACGAATACGATTTGGCCGGTTTTTCCGTGGGCCTTGCGGACTACGGGAAAATAATCGACGGCAGCACCATAAAGGCCGGAGACGTGCTTATCGGCGTCGCCTCCTCCGGCGTACACTCCAACGGCTACTCCCTTGTGCGCAAGGTGCTGGACGTAGGCCCCGGGACGGTGAAGGAATACATCCCCGAGCTGGGCTGCACTCTTGGAGAGGAGCTTTTAAAGCCCACAAAGATATATGTAAAGCCCATACTTCACCTTATAAACGATTTGGGACTTAACATTAAGGGCATAAGCCACATCACAGGCGGCGGCCTCTATGAAAATGTCCCCCGTATGCTCCCGGAGGGCATACAGGCCGTAATAGACGCCTCCAAATTCCCCCGTCCTCCCATTTTTGACCTTATCGCAAAGCGCGGGGAAATACCCATGCGTGATATGTACAACACCTTCAACATGGGCGTGGGCCTGGTTATGGCCGCGGCGCCCCAGGACGCGGAAAAGGCCGCGGCGGCTCTCAATGACATGGGCGAGAGCGCCTATATCATCGGCTCCTGCGTCTCCGGTGAAAAAGGAGTTGAGGTGACGTGGTAAAAACTGCCGTTCTGGTCTCCGGCGGGGGCACGAATCTCCAGGCCATTATAGATTCCCACCTTTTCGGTGAGATAAAAAACTGCGAGCTGACAGCCGTAATATCCTCGAATCCCAAGGCTTACGCCCTTGAAAGGGCCAAAAACGCCAACATCCCGGCCTATATCGTGGACAGGGATATCTTTCCCAACCGGGAGAGCTTTACCGAGGCGATTTTGAGAAAGCTCCAGGATCTTGATATCGAGCTTGTGGTTCTGGCAGGCTTTATGTACGTCCTGGCCCCGTCTATCGTAAACGCATATAAAAACCGCATAATAAACATACATCCCGCCCTTATCCCCTCCTTCTGCGGGGACGGATACTACGGCATCCACGTCCACGAGAAAGTCCTTGAATACGGCGCCAAGATTTCCGGGGCCACGGCCCACTTTGTCACATCGGAAACCGACGCCGGCCCCATAATCCTTCAAAAGGCCGTGGAGGTACGCGAGGGCGACACGCCGAAGGAGCTTCAGGAGCGTATCATGAAGGAGGCCGAATGGATAATACTCCCTCAGGCCATCTCCCTTTTCTGCGAGGGCAGGCTCTCGGTGGAGGGCCGAATAGTTCATATAAAGGATGAGGAAAATGCTTAATATAGCTTCAGATCTCAGCTCAAATTCCTATCCCGGCAGGGGCATAATCATTGGCCGGAGTCGGAATGGGGAGCAGGCTTACATCGTCTATTTCATAATGGGCCGCAGTGAAAACAGCCGCAACCGGATATTTTCAAAAACTGCGGACGGCATCAGGACGGAGGCTTTCGACCCCTCCAAAATGTCCGACCCCAGCCTTATAATATACCACCCTGTCCGCCGTTTTAATAAAACCACCATCGTCACAAACGGCGATCAGACGGACACCATCCGTGACGCGCTGGAAAAGGGCGGCACTTTTGAAGAGGCCCTCAGGACAAGGGAATTTGAGCCCGACTGCCCAAGCTACACCCCCAGGATATCCGGTATTTTAAATGGGGACGGCAGCTACAGCCTGTCCATTTTAAAAAGCGCGGACGGCGACCCCGCCTGCTGCCGGAGATACTTTTTCGAGTATGATAAGCCCATATCCGGCCAGGGCCATTTTATCCACACTTACAGGTGCGACGGAAGCCCAATCCCCTCTTTTGAGGGCGAACCGAAAACGGTGGAAATTTCCGGCTCCATAAGGGAGTACGCCGATACCGTCTGGGCCGCCCTGAACGAAGCCAACAAGGTCTCCCTCTACGCCGCTTCCGTGGATATCGCCGGCGGCAAAACAGAGGAGATAATCATAAATAAAAATCTGTGAGGTGCGACGATGAAAGAACTGGAACTTAAATATGGCTGCAACCCCAATCAAAAGCCATCAAAAATTTTCATGAAGGACGGGGAGCTCCCCATCAGGGTGTTAAACGGCCGTCCGGGCTATATAAATTTTCTGGACGCCCTGAATTCCTGGCAGCTCGTAAAGGAGCTTAAGGAGGCCACCGGCCTTCCTGCGGCGGCGTCCTTCAAGCATGTTTCCCCGGCCGGAGCCGCCGTTGGCACTCCCCTTACGGAGATGGAAAAGAAAATTTACTTTGTTGACGATGCGGCGGAGCTCTCCCCCATCGCCTGCGCCTATATCAGGGCCAGAGGCGCCGACAGGCTTTGCTCCTACGGCGACTGGGCCGCTCTCAGCGACGTCTGCGACGCCGCCACGGCCGCTTATTTAAAATACGAGGTCTCCGACGGAGTTATCGCCCCCGGTTATACGGAGGAAGCACTGGAGATTTTAAAGACAAAACGCAAGGGCGGCTACAACGTAGTTGAGATAGACCCGGATTACGTCCCCGCTCCTGTGGAGCACAAGGATGTTTTCGGCGTGACCTTCGAGCAGGGCAGAAATAATTTCAAAATAAGCTATGAGCTTTTGGATAACATCGTAACACAGAATAAGGCCATCCCCGAAAAGGCCAGGACGGACCTTATCATCGCCCTTATAACCCTGAAATACACCCAGTCCAACTCCGTCTGCTACGTTAAGGACGGGCAGACCATAGGCGTGGGCGCCGGCCAGCAGAGCCGCATCCACTGCACCCGCCTT
>CAZBUH010000025.1:0-9015 GCA_964495095.1 uncultured Oscillospiraceae bacterium
GCCATCCGCGTGGTTTCCGAGGTCCTGTCCTCCAACGGCTCCACCTCCCAGGGCTCCATCTGCGGCAGCACCCTGGCGCTTATGGACGCCGGCGTGCCCATCAAGGCCCCTGTGGCCGGCATCTCCTGCGGACTTATCTCCGACGGCGACGACTGGACCACCTTTATAGATATCCAGGGCGTTGAGGACTTCCACGGCGAGATGGACTTCAAGGTGGCCGGCACCAAAAAGGGAATTACCGCAATTCAGATGGATTTGAAGAACGACGGCCTTATCCCCGAGGTCATAAAGTCCGCCTTTGAAATAACAAGAGAGGCCAGAATACAGATAATCGATGAGATAATGCTCCCCTGCATAGCCGAGCCCAGAAAGGAACTGGCCGCTTCCGCTCCCAAGATGATTTCCATGAAGATAGACCCGGATAAAATCCGCGAGGTCATCGGCTCCGGCGGCAAGACAATCCAGAAGATATGCGCGGATACCGGCGCCAAGATTGACATCGATGACGACGGCAGCGTGTTTATCTCCGCTGTTGATATCGAGGCCTGCCGCGCCGCTAAAAAGACGATTGACAACATCGTGTTCGTCCCCGAGGTGGGCAAGCTCTACTACGGCAAGGTGGTCCGCATAATCCCCATCGGCGCGTTTGTTGAGCTGGTGCCCGGCAAGGACGGCATGATACACATCTCCAAGCTCGAAAACCACAGGGTCGAGAAGGTGGAGGACGTGCTCAACGTGGGCGACATGACCTGGGTGAAGGTCACGGAGATCGATGAGCGCGGCCGTGTAAACCTCTCCAGAAAAGACGCTATCAAAGAGCGGGAAAAGATGGGCATGATTGACTAAGCCAAAGAGGCATTCAGCACGCCGAGGCTGAAAGACAATGGATTTCAGAGGCGGCTCGGAGTGAAATTTCCGAGCCGCCTTTTGGCTTGAGGTTACATATATGTATGAAAAAATCACGCTGAAAAACGGTGTGCGTATAATTTTCGAGAGGCTGTCCTATGTGCGCTCCGTATCCATTGGTATATGGGTGGGCACAGGCTCACGGTACGAAAAACCGGGGGAGAGCGGCGCGTCCCACTTTATAGAGCATATGGTGTTCAAGGGCACCGAGACGAGAAGCGCCGCCGATATCGCGGAGCTTATGGACGGCATAGGCGGCCAGATAAACGCCTTTACCACAAAGGAGTGTACCTGCTTTTACGGCAAGGTGCTGGACTCCCATCTGGGGGCCGCGGCGGATATGCTGTGCGATATGTTTTTTAACTCTAAATTTGACGAAAACGACGTGGTGAACGAGCGGGGCGTCATCTTAGAGGAGATAGATATGTACGAGGACACCCCGGACGACCTTGTGACGGAACGGCTTTTTGCCCGGGTTTGGCAGGGCAACGCCCTGAGCCGCCCGATACTGGGCCGGGAAAAAACCCTCCGGAAGTTCACCGGCGAGAAGCTGCGGGAATATATGCGCAGCCATTATACCCCGGACAGAATAGTGATATCCCTCTCCGGCAACTTTACGGATTTGGACATCGAATACTTAAAGGACAGGTTTTCCCAGATACCGGAGGGACAGCCGGCGGCGCCGGAAAAGGCCGTGTATGTCCCGGCCGTGGTCACAAAAAGGAAGGCCATAGAGCAAAACCACGTGTGCCTTGCGTTCCCGGGGCTGCCCATAGGGGATGACCGGAGATACGCCATGTCCCTTATGTCCGGTATGCTGGGGGGCGGCATGTCCTCCCGGCTCTTCCAGTCGGTGCGCGAAAAGCGGGGCCTATGCTATACGGTGTACTCCTTTACAATGGAGCACATGGATACGGGACTTTTGGGCATCTACGCCGCCGTGGGACGGGAGACCGAGGACAAGGCTATGGAGCTTATCGCTCAGGAGATAGTCCGTTTCCGGGATAAGGGCGTATCGGAGACAGAGCTGGACAGAGCCCGGGAGCAGGCCAAGGCAAACGTGCTGATGGCGGAGGAGTCCACCCAGAACAGGATGAACAGGCTGGGCCGGAACGAGCTTTTCTTAAACAGCGTGGCCGACGCCCAGGAGATAATTGACGGCTACGACAGCGTGACGCGGGAGGACATACACAGGCTGGCGGAGCAGACGCTGGACTTCAAAAACGCCTCGGTTTCCGCCGTCGGCAGGATAAAGACCGGCGAGAAGTACGGTGAGTATATAGAACAGCACAAATAATGCCAGTAAATTCCATTTACAGAACAAAAAACACAATATATTGCGTCAGCGGGCAGCCGCTGACGCAATTTTTATATTGAAAATACTTCTGATAGCTGTATAATAGTATTTGTAAAAATTTAGACCGGAGGCGTGAAAATGGCAATGCAGACAGATTTGACCCAGGGCAGTGTCCGGGGCCGGCTTGTAAAATATTCCCTGCCGCTTATTGCGTCCAATGTGCTGCAGTCGGCCTACAGTATGGCGGACATGATAATTGCCGGGAATTTTATAGGCTCTGCGGGCATATCCTCCATAACAAACTCCAGCCAGGTGATGGTGTTTGTGACCCAGGTGGTCATAGGGCTGACGACAGGCGGGAACGTCCTCATAGGCCAGTATTTCGGCAGCAAAAAATACGAGGACTGCAGGAGGGCCACCGTCACACTTTTTACGTTTTCGCTCCTTATGGGCCTGGGGCTGGCTGCGGCGGTATTTTTCCTGGCGGGGCCTGTGCTGCGGCTTCTCGACGCGCCGGACTACGCCGGGGCGCTGAGCTATTTAAAAATATGCGCCCTGGGCTTTATATTTATCTGCGGCTACAACGGGATGAGCGCCGCCATACGGGCGGTGGGGAATTCCAGGCAGCCGTTTGTCTGCATCGCCGCCTCTACCTGCGTAAACGTAATACTTGATCTTGTCTTTGTGGGCGCCATGGATATGGGCGTCGGCGGGGCCGCGGCGGCCACGGTGATCGCCCAGGGCGTGTCCTTTGGAATTTCTTTCGTTTTTATTTTGAAAAATCCGCAACTTTTCGGGGTCTCCCTGCGTCGTATGTTTATAAGGGGAGAGGAGCTAAAAAGAATACTGCGCCTGGGACTGCCCTGCGCTGTCCAGATGAGCGTGGCGGGCATATCCTGGCTTTCCGTGACCTCAATAGTGAACAGCTACGGGGTGCATGTGTCGGCCGGAAACGGGGTCAGCATAAAGATAAAGGATTTTTGCCAGACATTTATAACCGCCATGGCCAACGGGGCCTCAGCCATGATAGCCCAAAACCTGGGGGCAAAGCAGTACGGCAGGGCAAAGGACGTAATGTACACCGCTATGAGGATAACGGTGCTGATGGCCGTCTGCATGATAGGTATAGTGGAGGTGTTCGCGCCGCAGCTTGTGGGACTGTTCACCTCTGACCCTGAGGACGCGGCGGCGGCAATACTCAATCTGCGCATTGAAATAATAGGCCAGGTGTTTTATGCCAGCTTCCTCATATACCACTCTCTGGCGCTGGGAGCCGGGCACACCGTGTTTGTGCTGATAAGCTCGTTTACAAACTGCATATTGGTGCGGCTCATACTGGCGTTCACCCTGAACCATTTCTTCGGGATACTGGGCCTTTACATAGCCTGTATGGCGGCTCCGGCCTCGTCGGTGCCCCTCGGATGGCTCTACACACGCTCCGGCCGCTGGCGTCGCAGCCTGGCGGAGTAGCCTATGGGCAGCAGGAGAAAGGCTTTTGCTGGGGCGGTGACAGCGGCGGCGCTGGCAATTCTGCTTGCGTCGGGCTGCCGCGCGGCCTGGAGCCCGGCCGCCGTGCCGGTCTCGGTGGATATTGCCCAGTGGCCGGAGCAGGAACAGCAGCCGGAGCTGGAATTTGAGCTTGAGCAGGAGCCGGAGGAAGAGGATGATGAAAATTACCGCCTCTCCCAGACGGCGGCGGTGCTTTTCGCCATGATGTGCTGTATGGCAGTGCCTCTTGCATACTGCATTTTTAAGGGAGAACGGTAACACAACGATTACAATACGGTTAAGATTTTCTTAATTTTTATGCCAGGGTATTGTAAAGTGATTCGGCCTGTGATAAACTATCTGTGTTAAATTGATTAATACGCTAAACAATTGAAAACAAATGACCGGGAAAAGGAGACGGAATGAAAAAGAACAGAGCGAGAAGAATTGCGGCGCTTATCTCTGCGGCGGCCCTTATGACAGGCGTTTTCGCCGGATGCAAAGGGGATGACGGCGGAAACGGCGGCGGCAGCGGCAGCGGTAAAAAGGAAGAGGAAACGCCGGAGTTTGTCTATGTGCCCAACTACATAGATGTGGAGGGGGATTTTGACGGCATAGGCGAAATAGTCTATGGTGGAGGGAAATTTTACTTTACCTCCTGGTTAAATAAGAGCGTGGACCCGGACGGCAACGAGCTCAGCGAAGAGGACGAAAACTACTGGGAGTATTACACCAGTGAACAGGCGGTTTACTCCATGAATGACGACGGCACCGACATAAAGCAGCTTGAAAATTATGAGCCGCTTCCCCTACCGGAGGGGAGCCAGGGAAGCTCCTATATGCAAGGCCTGAAAGCATTGCCCGACGGCAGCCTGTTTGCGGTTGAATGCGTATACGCCTACCACTATGACGCGCCGGAGGGCGTCACCAGCGAGGACGACGAATACTGGAATTACTATGTGGATGACGGTACCCAATATATGATAAGGACGCTGGATCCCACGGGGGCCGAGATATCCCGGATCGATGTGTCCGATATATTTGACGAAAACGGTCTCAGCTCAGACATAGCTGTGGATGGGGACGGCAATATATACATGACCGACGGGAACACGGGCGTCTATGTGCTTGACTCCACAGGGGCGGAGCTTTTTACCCTCAGTGTGGATAACTGGGTGAACTCCTTCTGCGTTTTGAATGACGAAAAGTCCACTGTGGCTGTGTTGTGCTACGGCGGATCGGGCTATGTGGCGAAACTGGTAGACACGGCGGCCAGGGACTGGGGCGAGGATATAACGCTCCCCTCAAATTGCAACTATGTCAGGGACGGCTATGGCGATTACCTCTTTTACGGCGATGATTGCGATAACTATTATGGCTATAACGCCGCCACATCCCAGTGGGAAAAGGTGCTGAACTGGATAAACTGCGATATCAACGGCAACAATATAGTGTTTACAGGCGTGGATGACGACGGCAACACCATATGCGCTGTCGGCACCTACGGCTCCGACGGCTACGAGCTGGAGATCGTCGGGCTGGTAAAGACGCCCTATGACCAGGTTGAGCATAAAACGGTCCTTACATACGCCTGCATGTATCTCAATTATAATCTAAGGGCTGAAATAATCAATTTCAATAAGGCAAACGGCAAATACCGCATAGAGGTGAAGGACTACTCGGAGTACAACACCGAGGACGACGACGAGGCGGGCCTCACGAAGCTCACTACGGAGATCGTATCCGGCAATGTGCCGGACATTCTGGACACGGACTCCCTGCCAATTGAGCAGTACGCGGCGAAGGGGCTGCTGGAGGATCTGTACCCGTATATTGACGCGGATCCGGAGCTGAGCCGGGAAGATATCGTCCCCAGCGTTCTTGAGACTTTGGAGATCGACGGGAAGCTCTACCAGGTGGGAAGCGCTTTCGAAGTTATGACTTTGGCCGGCTCGCCCGATGTGTTGGGTCCGGAGTCGGGCTGGACTGTAGATGAGCTTATGTCGCTGATAGCGGCGCACCCCGAGGCTACAGACCCCCTGGGCGTGGGGGAAACAAGGGACACTGTGCTCGACTTGGTCTGCCGCTTTGCAATGAATGATTATGTAGACTGGGAGACAGGCAAATGCGACTTCGATAACGAGAGCTTTATCTCCCTGCTGGAGTTTGTGAATACATTCCCGGCGGAGTTTGACTGGGACAGCTACGATTACGAGCTTGACGGCGATACGCCGGAGCATATAGCCAGCGGCCGGCAGCTTATGATGGAGATAGATATATCCAATTTCCGGGATTTCCAAATGTATAAGGCAATGTTCGGGGGGGATATAGTGTATAAGGGCTTTCCCGACGCGGACAGGGACGGCAACGCCATGCAGCTCATGGACGGCATAGCCATGACAAGCTCCTGCGCCGATAAGGACGGAGCTTGGGAGTTTATCCGCACTCTGCTCACAAAGGAGTATCAGGAGGATGAGAACGAAGGCTGGGCATTTCCCACAAACCAGGAGGCCTTTGACGAATTGCTGAAGGAGGCCATGACGCCTAAATACACCACCGATCCCGAGACCGGGGAGCAGGTGGAGCAGTCCCAGGGAGGCTGGAGCTGGGGCGATCTCTCCGTAGATATCTACGCCGTGACCCAGGAAGATGCGGACAAGATACTTGAGACAATAAACGGCGTACATAAGCTGTACAGCTACGATAACAGCGTTATGGACATAATCACCGACGAGGCCCAGGAGTATTTTAACGGCACTAAGACCGCCGCCGACTGCGCGGCGCTTATCCAGAGCCGTGTAAACATCTATGTAAACGAGCAGAAATAATTGAATATATTCCCGGCCCTCTATCCGGAGGGCTGGGAAAAACACGGTTATGTGAAAGGAAACGGCGATGAAGAAAAAAACTGCGCGCATAAATAAGAAGCTCCGTGACAAGCTGTGCTCCGGGGCGTTTCTTGGACCGAGTATTATCGGCGTCGCTGTGTTTTTTATAGTACCCTTTGGAATCGTGGTGTATTATTCCCTGATAAACAACCCGGTCCAGAGGGAATTTGTATTCCTTGATAACTACAAGGCGCTGTTTCAGAATTATTCCTTCCAGGTGGCGGCGAAAAATACGGCCATATTTTCGGCTATTGCGGTGCCGCTGGCGGTGATCCTCTCAATACTGCTGGCCCTGATGCTGGAGTGCAGGATACCCCTTAAGAGCCAGTTCAGGACGTTTTTTCTCAGCCCCATGATGGTGCCAATAGCCTCGGTAGTGCTTGTGTGGCAGGTGCTGTTCCACAGCAGCGGCACAGTAAACCAGCTTCTGGCCGTTTTCGGGGTGGATAAGATAGACTGGTTGAAATCCGACTACTGCATGGTGGTCATAACGGTGCTGTTCTTATGGAAAAACCTCGGCTACAATATGATACTTTTTATGGCGAATCTGAACAACATGCCGAAGGAGCTCCTTGAGGTGGCCGACGTGGAGGGGGCCGGGCCGTTATACAAATTCTTTAAAATAAAGCTGCGGTACATGTCTCCCACAGTGCTTTTTGTAACGATACTCTCTCTTATAAACTCCTTTAAGATTTTCCGGGAGGTGTACCTGCTCACAGGGGACTACCCCTATGAGGGTCTGTACATGCTCCAGCACTTTATGAACAACACCTTTAAATCCCTTGACTATCAGAAGCTGTCCTCGGCGGCGGTGGTCATGGCTATTGTGATGGTGATAATAATCGCTCTGCTTTTCCTTGCGGAGGATAGGTTCGGAAAGGATGTGGAGCAGTGAAAAAGAAGAAGCGCTATTTTGGCCGTGGGGCCATGTTTGTGCTGTCGGCGGTTTTTGCCATAATTTTCCTGCTGCCAACGGTGCTCACCGTTACAAATTCCTTTATGGACCAGTCGGAGATAAACGCCAACTACGGCACGGTGTTCTCCGGCGCCTCCGACGGCAAGACCTATATAGGGGAGGACGTAAATCTCAAATTTATCCCCGACAAGGTGAGCTTTTCCCAATATATAACGGTGCTCTTTAAAAGCCCGGACTACATACTGAAATTCTGGAACTCCGTGATACTTGTGGTGCCGATAGTCCTGCTGCAGGTTTCAATAGCGGCGCTGGCGGCCTACAGCTTCACAAGGTACAGGACAAAATTAAAGAGCTTCCTTTTTTTCTTCTACGTTATCCTGATGCTGATGCCCTATCAGGTGACGCTGGTACCCAACTACCTTGTGTCGGAGTGGCTGCATATACTCGGCACCCGCTGGGCGATAATCCTGCCGGGGGCCTTCGCGCCGTTTTCCGTGTTCCTGCTCACAAAATTTATGCGCAGGATACCGACCTCGCTTATCGAGGCCGCAAAGCTGGACGGGGCCAGCGAGTGGACGATCTTCAGAAAAATATGCCTGCCCCAGTGCAGAAGCGCCCTGTATTCGATAGCCATACTTGTATTTATAGACTACTGGAACATGGTGGAGCAGCCCATTGTGCTGCTGGATGACAGTACAAAGCAGCCCCTTTCAGTCTATCTCTCCACCATAAACGCCGGCGAGGTGGGCATAGCCTTCGCCGCGGCCGTCATCTACATGATACCGTCCCTGCTGCTGTTCCTCCACGGCGAGGAGTATCTTGTGGAGGGCATAACCTATTCCGGCTCGGTGAAAGGATAAGAAAACATGGATACAAAAGTTAAAAAAAGAGGTTGGGTCAAAAACGCTGCGATCATATTCCTGGCTGTAATGCTGGTGCTTACCTTCTTTTCCAGCACTATCATGAACCGTTCCCTGCCGGAGGTGACGGCCCAGTATGTGGAATCAGGCGCCGTGACTACACGGATACGGGGCACCGGAAAGGTTGAGGCGAACGAAACCTACGAGCTTAAGGTACAGCAGTCTGTAACAGTGGAATCCGTGGCGGTGAAGGTGGGCGACCCGGTAGAGGTGGGCGACACCATAATGTACCTGGACGGGGACGCCAGCACGGAGCTGGAGGAGGCCCAGAACGCCCTTGAGGAGCTGGAGCTTGCCTACCAGAAAGCCCTGGTGAGCGCTACCGACTCCGATTACGCAAAGGAAAACCGCGACATACAGAACGCCAGGGATGATCTCAGCGAGGCGGAGGCCGAGCGTGACGCCTTATACATAAGCGATGAGGAAATAGCGGCTCTTAAGGCCAAAATTGACGAGGCCGAGGCGGCCATATCCACGGCAAAGGCCAACGTGGCCGCGGCCCAGAAGGAGGCGGACGCCGCCCAGGCGGCGGTGGACGCAAAGCAGGAGGAGCTTTCCGCCCTGGGCGGGCTTGATTACGGCAGCAGCGGTGACTACTCT
>CAZBUH010000025.1:9115-22307 GCA_964495095.1 uncultured Oscillospiraceae bacterium
GGAGGAGCTTTCCGCCCTGGGCGGGCTTGATTACGGCAGCAGCGGTGACTACTCTGCGGTGGAGTCCGCGAAAAATGCCATGAACGAGGCCAATGCGGCACTGAAAAACGCGGAAAATGAGCTGGCGGCAAAGCGGCTTATATATGGCGAAGCGTACGATGCATTTTATAAGTATGCAGATGAAAACAAGGGAAACAGCTCGGTCGAAGTGTACATGAAGTATCTGGATGCGATTTACGCAAAGGAGACTTTGGATGAAAGCGCCGGCAATTCCGCCCTTGATCTCGAAGGCCGTCACGCACAGCATGAGGCGTATACCGTTATAAACGAGTACACGAGGTATGTGTCCGAGGCCAAGTCCGTGTACAACAACGCTGTCGCGGCCTACAACAGCGCCGTGAATTCCTATAATAATTCCTCCACAGCGGGCAACTCATATGAGTGGAACAAGCTGAATAAGGAGCTTACGGAGCTCAAATCGACGCTCAGCACGAAAAAGGCGGCCCTGACCGCGGCTCAGGACGCACAGACCGACGCGGAAAACAGTAAGACCGAGGCCCAGGCGGAGTACGACAAGGCCCAGGAGCGGAAGACAAATTATGAGGCCGCTGTGAAAAACGTGCGGACATGCCAGAATACGCTGGAGGATCTCATATTCGCGCTCTCCGAGCAGCAGAAGGCGGACGGCAACACCCAGGCCCTGGAGGCCCTGGACCTTAACGCCCAGAGAAGGCAGATAGAGAAAAAGACGGAGGAAGTGGAAAAGCTCCGGAATGAGGGCGTCGGTAGGGAACTGGTATCCAAGGTGGCGGGCACCGTAAGGTCGATCGCCGTATCGGCCGGCGACACTGCCCAGCCGGATACCGCATTGGCCTCTATTGAAGTCACTGACAGGGGCTATTCACTCAGCTTTTCCGTGACCACCGAGCAGAGCCGCCGGGTAAGCGTAGGTGACACGGCGGAGGTATCAAATTACTACTGGGGAAACGACCTGACGGCCACAATAACCGGCATCAGGACTGACCCGGAGAATCCCCAGACGAGCAAGGTACTGACCTTCAGCATATCCGGCGAGGTGGAGTCGGGCACGGAGCTTTCCCTCTCCGTGGGCCAGCGGAGCGCCAACTACGACATGCTGGTGCCAAACAGCGCCGTGAGAAGCGACAGCAACGGCGATTTTGTGCTGATAGTTGTGGCGAAAAACTCGCCTATCGGGAACAGATATGTGGTACAGCGGGCCGACGTGACCGTGCTGGCCTCCGACGACTCGAAAAGCGCCGTCTCGGGCGCCCTCACAAACAGCGACTATGTTATAACTGCCTCCACAAAGCCCGTGGAGGCCGGTATGCAGGTGCGTATCGCCGACTGATTTTCCGGGAGGCGCGGTAAATGGGAAAAAGGAAAAAGACGATCCTTCTGGTAATCGGCGCGGTACTGACTGCCGCAGCCCTGACGTTGGGGATAATTATGTCAAATCTCAGCAGCAGCCTGGAGAGCCAGAAGACGGTGGAGCGCTGGCAGGGCGAAAGCGAGACGAGATTTGCCCAGGTATCCTGCTTTTTCCCGGTGGGAAAGGAGCTGGACGCCGGAACGCTCCAGGACTTTCACAGTACGATAGAGGACAAAATAAAGGAGGCCGGCCTTGAGGAGCCGGAGAACGGGCGTCTCTGGACAGAGGGCTACTCGGCAAAATGCACCGTGAACGTCTCCGGCAGCCGCGGCTCATCCTCCGCGGCGGCCTATGCCGTGGGAGGCGACTATTTCGTGTTCCACCCGCTTAAGCTGAAAAGCGGCAGCTATATCTCCGGCAGCGACCTTATGCAGGACAGGGTCGTTCTGGACGAGGAGCTGGCCTGGAAGCTTTTCGGAGGCTGCGATTTGGCCGGCATGTACGTTGAAATAGGCGGCAGCAGGTATCTGGTGGCCGGAGTGGTGGAGAGAGAGGACGATTCGGCATCTGTAAAGGCCTATAACGACGGGCCGGGGCTTTACATGTCCTATGACGCGGCCCTTGAAAACGAATATATCTCCGGCATAAGCTGCTACGAGCTGGTGATGGCCAACCCCATGACGGGCTTTGCAAAAACCGCAGTGTCGGAGTTTATGTCAAGCGACGGTCAGTTCCCGGTGATAGAGAACAGCTCCCGCTTCAGCATAGGCTCTATTTTCTCCGTGCTTCGGCACTTTAACGAGCGGGCCATTGGCGCGGACGGCGTGCTCTATCCCTATTGGGAAAACGCGGCCCGGCTCACGGAAAACAAAGCGGCCCTGTGCCTGCTGGGGATAATAGCCGCCTGCCTTTTCCCGGTTGGAGGCGCGTGCGTACTGCTTTTCATATACCTGAGAAGGCTGGGCGGATACGCTAAAAATAAAGTTATCCAGAAGAAGGACCGGGCGGAATCCAGGCGTTACAGCCGAAAAACGGCGCGGCCGGAAAAGCAGGAGCAGATGAAATGAAAACCGGCCGGAGGGGGATTTTCCGCTCCCGGCCTGCATTTTTTCGCTCCGCGCCGGAGGTCAGAGCGCTTAAAATGCAAAGATATGCAGGATCGTAAAAATAAAAGTGCAAATTTACTCTTGACATGTCAGAGACATGGTGCTATAATTCCATCACCCTGATTGGTAAATTGTGAAACGAGAGGAGGAACTTATCCTGAAGGGCTCTTTTAATTTCGGAAGGACTATGGAGATGTGCATGTGCCGCATGTGCAATTTTGTCATGCCCGTTTCAGATAAGTTCTCCGATACATGCCTTAAGTGAGCATATTCAGTGTACCGCGCCGGAGAGCTGCATTGCTTTCCGGTGTTTTTTTACGCCGGCAGGCCCGAAACCGCCGGGGGTCAGCTTCCGGCGTTCAGGATAGAATATTCCGCAGGAGAAGGGAGGCATCGGCGGTGAGAGTCAGGCGAACATCATATGCCGTGCTGTTGAGCCTTGAACGAATGTGTCCGTGAGGCATTCATAACAAAAATTAAATATATTAAGGAGATAATAAATATGAAAAAAATCACTTCACTTTTGCTGGTATTTGTGCTGGCTGTTTCACTTTTCGCAGGATGCTCCGGAAAGAGCAATTCAATCACGGTAGCCGTTCCCAATGATACGACCAACGAGGCCCGCGCACTGCTCCTTTTGGAGGATCTGGGCTACATAAAGCTGGCTGAGGGCGCCGGCATCACCGCAACAATAAAGGACATTGCGGAAAACCCCTACAACCTCACCTTCAACGAGGTGGAGGCCGCCCAGGTGCCGAATGTGCTTCAGGATGTGGACTACGCCATCATAAATTCAAACTATGCGATATCCGCTGGCATTAACCCCGTTGAGGACTCCCTCGCAATTGAAGGCTCCTCCTCCGCCTACGGCAACATACTGGCCGTTAAGGAGGGCAATGAGGACACCGACAAGATAAAGGCGCTGAAGGCCGCTCTGGAGAGCAAGCAGGTGGCGGACTTTATTGCAGAAAAATACAGCGGCGCTGTTGTAAGCACTGTTGAAAATCCCGGCGACGGATTTGACAGCTCCGTTGACTACGACGCAATCAGCGGCGAGACTGTCTCTGTTGCCGCGTCCCCCACGCCCCATGCGGAGATCCTCCAGGTGGCGAAGGAGATATTGGCCGAGAAGAATATAACCCTGGATATTATCGAGTACACCGACTATGTACAGCCCAATAACGTGGTTGACAGCGGCGAGGTGGACGCCAACTACTTCCAGCACCAGCCCTATCTGGACGATTTTAACGCTGAAAACGGCACTCATGTGGTGTCCGTAAGCACCATACATGTGGAGCCCATGGGCCTCTACGGCGGCAAGCAGACCAGTCTTGACGCCATAAAGAAATAAGATTTTGGAAGCGGGCCGCCGCACAGGCGGCCTGTTTTCGGGTTGGGAGACAGCTATGATAGAGATTCAGAGCTTATCAAAGACATTTTCCGTGTCCGGCGGCCGGGTGGAGGCCCTTAAGGATATAAGCCTTAAGATAAACGACGGGGACATTTACGGCATAATCGGCATGAGCGGCGCGGGAAAGAGTACGCTTGTCCGGTGCATAAACATGCTGGAGCGCCCCACCTCCGGGACGGTGCTTATCGACGGCAGGGACATGGGCAGCCTCTCCTCCAGAGAGCTCAGGGAGGCCCGGAGGAATATCACGATGATATTCCAGAGCTTTAACCTCCTGATGCAGCGGAACTGCCTCAGCAACATCTGCTTTCCCCTGGAGCTTGCGGGGGTGAAAAAGTCAGAGGCGAAAAAGCGCGCGATGGAGCTTCTGGAGCTTGTGGGGCTTCCCGATAAGGCGGCGGCGTATCCGGCCCAGCTCTCCGGAGGCCAGCAGCAGCGGATAGCCATAGCCAGAGCCCTTGCCACGGACCCGAAGGTGCTGCTCTGCGACGAGGCCACAAGCGCATTGGACCCAAAGACCACCCGCTCCATTCTGGAGCTTATCCAGGATATAAACAGGCGGCTTGGGATAACGGTCATAGTTATCACCCACCAGATGAGCGTGGTGGAGGAGATATGCAGTCGGGTGGCCATACTGGAAAACGGCACTGTGGTCGAGGAGGGGGACGTGTCCTCCGTGTTCTCCCGGCCCAAATCCGAGGCGGCGCGGCGTATGGTGTTCCCGGACGAGGATAACGGCATACTGCCGGAGAGCGGCAGCGGGCGGATGATACGCCTGGTGTTTAACGGCGCTGACGCTGCCGGAAAGCCCCTTATCACCCAGATGGCCATAGACGAAAATATTGCAGCCAATATCCTCTACGCCTCCACGCGATGTATAGGCGACAGGGTTTACGGGAAGATGCTCCTGAGCCTGCCGGACGACGACGGCGTGGTGGCCCGGGCTGTAAATTATCTTGGCGGCGGCGACGTCACCGCGGAGGAGGTGGAGCGGGATGCTTGATAAGATATTCGCGTCTGAGGATGTTATAGAGGCGCTGCAGGTCCTGCGGGACGATATGCCAATAGCGCTGTGGGAGACGGCGTATGTGACGGTGCTTGCAACGTTTTTTGCCATTGTCATCGGGCTTCCCCTTGGAGTGCTGCTGGTGGCGGGAGAGAAGGGCGGCGTCATGCCGCTTCCGAAGTGGCTGCTGAGCGTGCTGAATGTAATAATAAACCTCCTCAGATCGGTGCCGTTTCTAATACTTATGATAATGGTGTTCCCGCTTACGAGGCTCATAGTGGGTACTACTGTGGGCACCGTGGCCTCCATAGTCCCCCTTGTTATCGCGGCGTTTCCCTTTGTGGCCCGGCTGGTGGAGAGCAGTTTAAGGGAGGTAAACCCAAATATTATCGAGGCGGCCCTGAGCATGGGGGCGTCGCCGGTGCAGATAATAGTAAAGGTGATGATACCGGAGAGCGTACCGTCTCTTATATCAAATTTTACCATAGCCATAACCACCGTCCTGGGCTACACCGCCATGAGCGGCATAATCGGCGGCGGCGGACTGGGTAAGATAGCCATAAATTACGGCTACTACAGGTATAAATACCTTGTGATGCTGTTTGCCGTGGTGATACTTATACTGCTGGTGCAGGCTTTCCAGAGCCTCGGCACGCACCTGGCGGCAAAGTGCGACAGAAGGATAAAGAGCAAGTAGCAAAAGGGATTCATAGAAAAAGCATCGTAGAATTTCCGGCGTCTCTGCGGCATAATTTTTTTAAAACCGCATTATATGACAGGAGGCGGGCGGCCCGTGGGCGATTGGTTTACTGTTCAGCAGATAGATTCCGACACCTTTGCCATCAGCGAATATAAGCACTGGGAAGAGACCGATTGCTATTTGCTGTGCGGCTCCGAGCGGGCGCTTTTAATTGATACGGGGCTGGGCGTGGGAAACATCAAGGCTGTCACCGACAGCCTGACGGCGCTTCCTGTTCTGGCCGTAGCCACCCACATCCATTGGGACCATATCGGCGGGCATTGGCATTACGGCGATATTGCCGTCCATGAGGCGGAACAAGATTGGCTGGATGGGCATTTTCCCCTTCCGCTGTCCGTTGTGAAGCACAATTTGACGTGCAGGCCATGTGATTTTCCGGAGGATTTCGATATAAACGGCTACAGGATTTATCAGGGGAGCCCTCAACGTGTTTTGCGCGACGGGGACACCGTTGAACTGGGAGGCCGCGCACTGACGGCCGTCCACACCCCCGGCCACTCGCCCGGGCATTGCTGCTTTTACGAGCCTGCGCGGAAGTACCTTTTCTCCGGGGATTTGGTTTACAGCGGCTGCCTGGACGCTTTTTACCCCACTACTGACCCGGAGCTGTTCCGGCGCTCTGTGCAGAAGGTCCGCGATCTGGACGTTGAGCGGGTTTTTCCCGGGCATCACCGGCCCGATATCCCGGCGGGCATTATAAGTGAAATCGAAGCCGCTTTTAAGGAGCTGGACGAAGCGGGAAAATTGGAGCACGGCGCCGGGATTTTTGATTTCGGCGCGTTTCAGATTCACGTTTAAGCGGAAGTCTATATGCAAAACTGGAATGAAGATGAAACGGCCCCGTCGCAAAACAGGATCGTAAAGATATGGCGAGAGGCCAACCCCTTGGGTTGGCCTCTCGCCATATTTGCGTTAAATTCACAAATTATGCTGCCGGAGGACGCACCAATCCGGCGGTAAGCGCGGTGTTGGAGGTATTGGTATGCGATACCTTTGCGGGAGCCGCAGCGGAGCAGCGGCCCGGACAGCGTTTCCCTGCCGGCCAGACCGCTGTTTTGCTTTGTCCATTTTGCAGCGGCCCATTTCATAAAGCTGATTTTATTCTCCGGGAAAGACCTCTTTTACCACATCCAGAAACAGCCTTGCGGCCGGGTTTGCCATATCCTTGTTCCAGGCCACCACATAGGTGCGTACGGCGTCGCTGCCGGGTATCCGCTTAAAGCAGACGTTTTCTGAATAAAACACCCGGCTCAGTGCCTCCGGGATTATTGATATGCCCATTTCGGCTCCCACCGAGAGCAGCACCGCCTCGGCCCTGTCATATTTGCAGACGATATTGGGCGAATAGCCTCTGGCCGCGCAGACCCGCATTATCTCGCTGTGAAGCGCCGGGCCGTCGGTCTCGGAAACGCCGATGAACCGCTCGTTTTTAAGCTTTTCAAAATCAAGCTCCTGATCCGCCAGAGGATGGTTTGCCGGGAGAGCCACACACAGATGGTCCGTATGGGATACTATGCTGCCGAAGCTGTCCCCCGCCGGCACCATCTCCCGGACGGCAAAATGGAAGTCGTATTTTTTCTCATTCATCGCCATCACCTGGCTGCTGCCGGAGGTGAAGGTTATATCGATAAGCACGTCCGGGTGCTTTTTTGAAAACACGGATATGCACTTTGACAGGGCCGCGCTGGAGGTCGTAAGCGCCGATATCAGTACGCTGCCCACGTCGCCCCGCTCCATCTGCCGTATGTGAAACGCCGTCTTTTCCGCCAGATCCACCATCTCCACCGCCCGGGGCAGAAGCTCCCGGCCGGCGTCGGTCATGGAAACGCCTTTCCTGGAACGGAGAAACAGCACCGCGCCAAGCTGCTTTTCAAGCTCAAGAATACTGTGGCTCATAGAGGGCTGGGATATACCGCAGCGCCGGGCCGCCTCTGAAAAATTCATGGTCTGAGCCACGGCTATAAAATATTTTAACTGGTTTGTGTCCAAATGTTTTCAGCTCCCTGTAAAGCTCCCCGGTCAAATGAAATACCGGCCGGCGGACGCGGATGCCGGACTTTCCCCAATCCCGGCGCGGCCTGAAATTCTTTTGCGCCTCTCCCCCAAAAGGGGCATGGCGGCGTCAGTTCATCCCAAGATTGCTCCTGCCGGACAGCTCGTTATAATACTCGGCGTAGGTCACGCCGGTATAGGGCTCGGTCCACACGCCCACCATAAATATGATGCCGTACAGGATATCCCACCCAATAAACGACAAATCCAGCACAAAAAGCTCGCCCTTGTGCCCGTCCATCATGGCCTTGGACCGCCGTATGCACTCCAGGGCGCCCAGGCCCGGGTTGTCCAGCATAATGTACATGGCCTGCCTGTATCTGTAGGACGCCACGATTCCCGGCACTATGAAAAGGAGCGACCACAGGAAGGTGAATATCCCCTCAAGTATGCAGAGCCAGATTATCTTTCCCGTTTTGGCAAAAACCTCAACAATATCCCCGAAGCCCGCCTTCTCGCCGCGGCTGAGCTTCATGCAGTAGTTGAGCCATCCGGCCCGCTGGATAATGAGATTTACAAGATAGAGAAGCGCCGTCAATATAATAGCCAGCGCGCCCACGTTGGGATATGCCGGCACCACCAGCTCTCCCCCGTGCTGCATCGCGTCCAGCATGTTCTGATAATACTGGGTGTAATATTCTGAAAAACCGGATATCCGGGTATACAGCAGGGAAACAACGTACAGCAGCACAACATACCCGGCCCCGATAAGCAGCGGGCTGGGCCGCGAGGTCATAACAATGCTCTTGGCGTTTCGCTTTAAAGTCAATCTGTTCACTGAAAGCATCCCTTTCCGCGCGTTCTTTACTGCAATAATTGTAGCACACTTTTCGTATAAATGAAATAACAATTTGCTGTTATATTGACGGGGCGGGTTTTTTAGGGGTATTATAAGGAAAACGCCGGAAATCGGGATGTGGGATTTAACCGGCGTTTCCTGAAATAACCGAAGGAGAGACATTATGAAAACCGCTCTTGTCACCGGGTCCTCCCGCGGCATCGGCGCGGCATGCGCCAGACGTCTTGCGGAGGACGGCTTCCGCGTTATTATAAATTATATAAATTCCGCCGACAAGGCCCGGCGCCTGGCGGCGGAGCTGGGCGGCGCCGCCATCCGGGCGGACGTCTCCGACAGGGCACAGGCGGAGGAAATGTTCGCTGCCGCCGGTGATGTGGACGTGCTTGTGAATAACGCCGGCATCGCCCGGCAGGAGCTTTTCACCTGCATATCCCCGGAGGATTGGCGAAGGATATTTGCCGTGAATGTGGACGGGGCCTTCAACTGCTGCCAGCTTGCTCTGCCCCATATGATACACGGAAAAAGGGGTAAAATCATAAATATCTCCTCCATGTGGGGCATAACCGGCGGCTCATGCGAGACCGCCTACTCCGCCTCAAAGGCTGCGGTCATCGGCCTCACCAAAGCTCTGGCAAAGGAGGTAGGCCCGTCGGGCATACAGGTAAACTGTGTGGCCCCAGGCGTCATCGACACGGACATGAACGGCAATCTCACGCCGGAGGATATGGAGGCTCTCCGGGAGGAAACTCCCCTGTGCCGCATCGGCTCTGTCAGCGATGTGGCGGCTGCGGTAGGTTTTCTCGCCTCCCCGGGCGGGGATTTTATAACCGGGCAGGTCATCAGCGTAAACGGCGGGCTTGTGATCTGACCTTAAGGCAAGCGGGAGACCGGCGGCAAAGCCGAGTGCAATTTTTTCAGAGCATTGGGGTTTGAATATTCCTTTGTCCGCGACGGAAATGACGTAAACGAGATGATAAATGCGTTGGAAAGGGCGAAAAACGCGGATCATCCGATTGTCATTCACATGTGTACGGTAAAGGGAAAGGGCTATCCCCCCCGCGGAGAAGGACAGGGAAAAATGGCACTATATGGAGCCGTTTGACATAGCTGCGGGAAAGCCTCTGCGCGCCCTGCCGCCGGTGGAGACCTACGAAAACCTTACCCGTGATTATCTGGCCGAAAGAATGAGAGAGGATCCGGCAATCGTGGCGGCCACGGCCGGGACGCCAAAAATCTTCGGATTTGACAGTACTTTGCGAAAGAGATACCCAAAACAGTTTGTGGATGTGGGAATTGCGGAGGAGCACGCCGTTGCAATGGTTTCCGGAATTGCAAAAAACGGCGGCAAGCCTGTGTTTGGAGTCAGCAGCTCGTTTTTGCAGAGGACCTACGACCAGCTTTCCTCAGATTTGGGGTTAAACAGAAGCCCGGCGGTGATTCTTGTGTTTTTCGCGGGAATATCCGGCGGCAGCCAAACGCACATGGGGTCTTTTGATATCCCCCTTGTGTCCAATATTCCAAATCTGATTTGTCTGGCGCCTACCTGCAGGGAGGAATACCTCAATATGCTTGAATGGGGGCTGCGGCAGACAGAAAGCCCGGTCGTTATCCGCGTGCCGGGAATTGAAGCTGTGAGCAGAAACGCGGAATTACTGCCCGCATACGGCCATCCCGCAAAATATGAAATCGTGGAACACGGCGCGGATGCTGCGATTCTGGCCCTTGGGGGCTTCTTCGGACTGGGCGAAAGCGTGGCGGAAAAATTGAAAACAAAATATGGGATACATGCGACGCTGATTAATCCCCGGTATGTCTCGGCGGTGGATGAAACGGTGCTTGAGGCGCTGCCGAAGTATGGGCACAAATTGGTCGTCACGCTGGAGAACGGCGTTTTGGACGGCGGGTTTGGCGGGAAGATTGCAGGATTTTATAAAAATACGTCTGTGAGGGTGCTGAATTTCGGAGCAAAAAAGGAGTTCATGAACCTTGTCCCGATAGAGGAGCAATACCGCAGATACCGATTGACGGATGAACAGATTGCCGCTGATATTGCCGGGAATTTGGAGCGCATTTAAGGCCGGCGCCCGGTGGAAATTTTCAAGTGCGGATTTTTACGGCGATACGAGCCTTTTGACCGCCGGCAGCTTTTTTATAAGCATTACGGTGAGAAGGGAGACGAGAAAAATACACCCCGCCCGGAGCGGGATGGAGAGCAAGGGGGCCGAAGCCCCCAGCAATCCGGCAAGCCAATTATCCAGAAGCTGGATATAAAGCAGATGTACAAAACAGATTCCCAGAGTGCAGGAGGAGAGATAGCTCAAAATATGCCGCCCCTTCAGAACGGCGCCGGGAAATCTGCCGCATAGCTCCTTTATAAGCACGAAAACGGCCATGCCCATGGCGAGGGAATTTGCGGAAAAGAAGCTCATAACAAGCTCCACGGCCTCCTCTCCCCTGTCCCCGGAGAAGCAACAGAGGCAGACGGGGAACAAAAAGCCCGCCAGCCCGCCGGCGTACAGGGCGTATTTTGCCCGGTCGGTAAGGCCAAACCGCTTAAAATACCCCGCGAAAAGATAGCAGAACACAAAGCCCAGGGACGAATCCACCTTCATCTTCTCAATTACGGCGGCCAGTATGGGGAAGCGGCCGGAGCGCAGGGCGATGAAAATTACGGAGCCGAAAAGGAACGTTAGCGCGAGCGTATAGATATACTCCCGTCTGGAGGCGTTTTCAGCGAAAACAGCCAGAGGAGGCGTGAAAATATAGAGGCAGATGATGGCGTAGAAATACCAGAGGTGCAGCGGCTTTGTCATAAGGTATTCAAAAACGGACCAAACCCCGGAAAAGGAGTGGCCGCCGCTTATAAGGCCGTAAATGTAATATATGCCGGACCAGGCGGCCATGGCGGCGAAGAGCCTTAGGCACTTTTTAAGCAGACGGGGGATGGCGGCGCCGCTGTCCAGCATATAATAGCCGCTTATCATACAGAAAACAGGGATGCTGAACCTGGCCAGTGAGTTATAAATTACGCCGGAAAGCGAGTAGGCCCTGGGGATATGTATCATTACGACGAAAAAGCAGGACAGCAGCCTTAAAATATCCGTGTCCGTGTCGTGCCGCAGCTTTTGCTCTGTAATGGCCATGCCCTGCTCACCTGCCTTGAAATGGGAATTAAAATCCTTAATTACTGTGATTTTATATCCTTAAAATCCATATGTCAAGGAAAACAAATCCTTTATGTCCATAATTTCGACTGTCTATGGAGTTATACTACATACTGGGGGCGAGGCTGTGGACTATATCGATTGGTTTTACGACAGGATAGCGGAGCTGCGTATGCAGAAGGGCGTTTCCGCCAGGGATATGAGCCTTTCGCTGGGGCAAAGCGAGAGCTATATCAACAAAATAGAAAACCGGCGCACATTGCCGTCCATGACCGGATTTATCTATATATGCGATTATTTCGGCATAACTCCGGGGCAGTTTTTTGACCCGGCCTGCGCCGCGCCCATGAAATCCAGGGAGCTTATGGATGAGATAGGCAGGCTTACGCCGGAGCAGGCGGATCACATACTCCGGGTGATAAGGGATATAAACGGGAATAATGCTTAAAAAGGAAACTCCGCCCAGATTCAGGCCCGGGGCGGGGTTTTTATTTTCAGATTGCTGTTTTTTCTTTCAGAAAACAGTAATCTTCTTTTTTTATCTTGACTAATGTGGTATACTATCGGCAAAGTGGTATTTTATGCACATCTGGTTTTTCGGGTGTGCGGGATAAGGAAAAAAGCGCACGGTTATTTAGGCGCTGTTGATACATCCATTTTAGGAAAGGTGAAAATTACTGTTATGGGACTTATTACAAAGCTCTTCGGCACCCGCAGTGAGCGGGAGGTAAAGCGGATAGACCCGCTGGTGGATCAAATCGAGGCGCTGGCGGAGGAATATAAGGCTCTCTCCGACGAGGAGCTTAAAGCGAAAACGCCGGAATTCAAGGAGCGGCTCCAAAAGGGCGAGACACTGGACGATATCCTGCCGGAGGCGTTTGCCGCCGTCCGGGAGGCTGCGGACAGGGTCCTGGGCCTGCGGCCTTACAGGGTGCAGCTCATAGGCGGAATAGTTCTCCATCAGGGGCGTATCGCCGAGATGAAAACAGGCGAAGGCAAGACGCTTGTGGCAACACTGCCCGCGTATCTCAACGCGCTGGCGGGCAAGGGTGTCCATGTGGTGACTGTAAACGACTATCTGGCCCGCCGCGACAGCGAGTGGATGGGCAAGGTGCACCGCTTTATGGGACTTACTGTGGGACTTATAGTAAACGGCCTCAGCTCCGAGGAGCGGAAGGCCGCCTACGCCGCGGATATAACCTACGGCACCAATAATGAGCTGGGCTTCGACTACCTCCGGGACAACATGGCCATTTATAAAAAGAATATGGTCCAGCGGGGCCACGCCTTCGCCATCGTGGACGAGGTGGACTCCATATTGATAGACGAGGCCAGAACTCCGCTTATCATATCCGGCCAGGGCGACGAGTCCACCAGCCTCTACCAGCAGGTGGACGACTTTGTGTCCCGGCTTAAAAAGGTGGTCTACGCCTCCGTGGACGAAAAGCAGGAGGAGGACGAGAACCTGGACGCCGACTATGTGGTGGATGAAAAGGCCCGCACC
>CAZBUH010000026.1:0-3264 GCA_964495095.1 uncultured Oscillospiraceae bacterium
AAAACTCGTTCTGCAAGGCAATGTCAAAGCTGTATGCGAGCTGGGCCTTGGGGTGCCGCTCCGCTTTTTCCACGGCGTTCCACAGCGTTTCCCGGTCAGCATATTCCGCTGGGGCGTGGGGCGGGAGCAAAATGCCGGTGAGGATCACGCCGCCCTTGCGGGTGCAGTCCGCTGTGTCATCGTAATACTCGCTGTGCAATTTTTCCCCGGCGCAGTAGGCGGCTGCGGCAATGGCAGACTGCCCCGCGCTGCGTCTTTTCCTGTTCCGTCTTTTCCTTTGCGTCCCTGAGTTTTGCGAGTTCTGAATTTGGTTGGTACATAGAGTTGACCTCCTGTGAAAAAAATTTAGCCGCGCCTGTTCGTGGAGGAACAAGCGCGGCTATGTTAAAGATGCCCCTCTGCTGATTTTGGAGCGAGAGATGGCTGTTGTGCGGAAATTTTCGATTTTGTTTTCAAGGCTTGCCGGCGGTGATAGCGGCGTGCTGGGCCCGGCCGGAGGTTAAAGCGGAATTTTGCCGGCTCAGTCCAGGATTTCCAGCTGATCCAGCCGGAAGGTGAGCTCGTTGCCGATGCGCAGGGGATTTTTGCTGGTGCTTTGATCCAGCAGTACGTCCACAAAGCTTGTGAACTCGGACAGCGCATCTCTCCACAGGTATTTGTGGAAGATGGTACCCTCCACGCCCTCCAGAGGATAGTCCTCGTCAGGCCACCAGGCCAGGGATTTCGGCGCGTGGAGACGGACGCGGGTGCCAACGGGCAGCCCGTCCAGCACGGGAAGCTCCAGAGACTCGCTGTAGCCGTCAGCGACATTGGCGGTGCCGTTGGAGAGAAGCTCGACGGTGCAGCGGGCGGCGTCGGATACGTTGCCGGAGCACATATCGTAAAGCCAGGTCTCAAGATCCACCAGATATTTGCCGCCCTCGTAGCGCTTGCCGATGACGCGGCCGCAGCCCACCAGGCAGTCGCCGTGAGGAGTCTGCATGAAGTGGAGATTCCGGTGATAGACCACCATGGCGTCGTCGCCCATCCAGTTGGTTGTCACGCGGCAGAGCTGGTTGCGGCAGGAATCGGAGAAGCAGACGGCGCGGGGGTTGCTCATGAGCTGGGACATATCCGCCGCGAAGTGCCACTCGATGCCGAAGCGGTCGGCGTTGTTGTGGGGGTCCTGGAAGGTGGCATTCCGGCGCTCCCTGTACAGGCGGGTGGGCCAGTAAGGCTCCTCCTCCTTAACGGCAAACCAGGAGATCATATCCCACAGGCGCATGGCGCCAAGGGTGGTGTGGGCCAGCTCTTCGCCGACCTTTACGTCCTCCCAATAGAGCTTTTCGGCGCCGCGCCGGTATTCATTGTTGATGATGTCCATCATCCACTTGTTCTGCGCTTCAGTGTACCAGTGATCCTCAAACGGCGGAATGGAGTACCGCTCGCCGCGGGGCTTATCGTAGATTACGGCGTCAAGACAGTGCTTGTGATTGGCCACAAGCTGGCCGCGCTGATTGTAAATATCGCAATCCCGCTGGATATAGCCCCAGGCGCGGGGACCGTCATGCTCCTCGTCGTCCTTCAGGGTCTCAATAAGCTGGGGGCGCTTCTGATAGACACGGAGCTCGTCGCCCACATAAATCTGCTCATACTGGAAGAACTGCCCGCCGTAATGGTTGTTCATCATGGGGTTTTTGGACTGCTCTTTTTCCAGAAGAAGGTTTGCGTCCATCATGTCAAAGCGGTCTACATACAGGGGATAGGCGATAAGGCCGCCCCAGCGGGAGTTTTTGGCATAGTCAGTATCGGTCCAGATGGGGCTCCAGGGGTCGGACCAGGTGTTGTAATTTACAATGCTCTCCACATTGGCGATGCGCTTGTGCTGATCCTTCTGCCAGCCCTCTACGGCGTCACCGACGGCTTTGATGTGATCGACAACAGCCTGTTCCTCAGGGGTGTAAACATTTCTTTTCGGCATATTTATTTGTCCTCCTTTAATAGCTTACGCGTTAAATTCGATAACCCGGCCCAGCCGGTCGGATTCCATGGCGGCCTCCATAAGCCGCAGGACCCGCAGGGCTTCTTCGGGCTTTACAATCTGTTCGGCTTTCCCCTCGATCACATCCGCTACATTGCGGTAGAGGGCGTCGCGGTCCACGAACACGTCGGGGAGCCGGTATTCTGTTACGGAATTGCCGCCAATCCGGGGCGCCATGGTCTTGGTCAGGCCCTCGCCGGCCAGAATTGGGGTCGCGTCCTTGTCCTCCCAGGAATTGAGCAGGGCGATTCGCCCGGCGCAGTCCCAGTTTTCGATAACCGCCGTGCCTTTGTCGCCGGCCAGATACCACAAGGGCTTGCCTATAAAGTGGCAGGTTCCCACCTCCACAACGGCGGTGACGCCGCTTTCAAATGTAAGATGAAGCTGAAGGCCGTCGTCTACCTCGTCGTTTGTCACGTGGGTGAGATGGCAGAACAGCTTTGTGATTTTTCCCGGGATAAGCCACAGCAGCCGGTCCAGCAGATGAACGCCCCAGTCCAGCATCATGCCGCCGCCGTATTCCTTGTGGCTGCGCCAGTCGCCCGGGATGCCCCGGGAGCCCATCACCCGGCTTTCGATGGTGAATATATTGCCCAGAACGCCGTCGTCGCAGAGCTTTTTAATTGTAAGAAAGTCTTTGTCCCAGCGGCGGTTCTGCCGCGGGTAAAAAATTTTCCCGGCCGCTTTTGCCGCGGCCAGCACCTCCTCCAAATCGGCGGAGGACATCATCACCGGCTTTTCGCACAGAACGTGCTTCCCGGCGCCATAGGCCCGGAGGGCCATCTCCTTGTGCAGATGGTTGGGTGTGGCAATCAGAACGATATCTACCGCCGGGTCGCTTAAGATGGCACCGTAATCGGGGTAGACCTGAAAGCCGTTTTTCACCGCCCAGGCCCGCCTGGCCGGGTCTATATCGCATATACCTGCCAGTACGATCCGCTCCCGAATGTCGCCAACCTGCTCCTGGCCGGGATTATAGGATGAGTAGCCGTCATTGCCGGTATAGCCGCCTTTTCCTCCCAGGGCGTAGGCGTGACCGCTGCCCATGCCGCCGCAGCCGACGATAGCGACGGCTTGTTTTCCATTTATCATTCAGGCGCCTCCTAATTTACAGATTTTATTGTATTGTATCGGATTTTTGCCCAGGTAACTATCCGGTTCTTGCGCTAAAAAAGAAAAAGTTTGCGTTTTCAGGCCGAAAGCAGACTGCCGAGGACAAGATTTTGATGCCATAATTGACAAAT
>CAZBUH010000026.1:3364-21867 GCA_964495095.1 uncultured Oscillospiraceae bacterium
GTGTGAAATCGCTGCCTTTTTCCTTTTCACTGCTGGATCTTCAGCAGCAGAGCGATTATGCGTTCAGGCACTATTCCATCTGGCTGGTGCTGAGGGGAAGCGTAAGGCTAAGCTACGGGGGCGGACTGACCCTGGAAAAGCGGGACGTGATATTCTTTGACGCTGGGGAACAGGTCGCCGTGCAGCCGCCTTTTGACGGGAGCGTTCTTGCGCTTTTGCTGGAGCCGGAGTATTTCAGAGAGGGGATGGGCGCCCAGAACCCCATTGTAATTTTGAATTCCGTCTCTGTGCGGCGGGACTACGCCCCTCTCGTCGAATATCTGCGCAGGTTTGCGGAGGCGTATTTTTCCCGGACGGAGGACAGTTGGGCGGGCCTTATGAGCCAGTATTACGGGCTTCTCGACCTGCTGAAGGATTTTACGCAGACCGTTTCCGGGGAAACGGCGGCGCAGGGGACGGACGCCGCGCCCCGGGCCAAGGGCCTGGAGGACTATATAAATCTCCATTACAGGGAGCCCCTGAGCCTGAAAGAGCTGGCCAGCGTGTTTTATCTCTCGCCAACATATCTGTCGAAATATTTTACGAAAAATTTCGGCATCAACTTTTACGCCTACCTTCAGAATGTGCGGCTTGAGCAGACGGTGAGAGAACTGATGCTGGGAAAGTCCTCTATAGCCAAGGCGGCGCTGGACAACGGTTTTTCCAGCCTGTCCGCCTTTAATACGGTTTTCAAAAGGAAATACGGGATGCAGCCGGCCAAGTATCTGAAGCTGTCCGCCCGGGAGCGGCCGGCGAGTTGGGAGACTGGCGGGGAAGAGTCCGCCGCGCAGGACGCACGGTATGAGGATATTGCCGAGTCCCTCGGCGCACTGGCGGAACCGGCGGAGGAAAAGGTGCCGACGGCGGACACGGCAAAACGGGAGGTTATCCGCCTGGAGGGCGGCGCCAGCGTAAAGGAGGGCACGCCCCTGACCGCCGTATGGCAGGAGATTATAAACCTGGATGACGCTGCCGATTGCCTGAATAACGAATTTCAGAACCAGTTTATTGCGGCGCAGAAGGTGCTGTGCTTTCGATATGCCCGTGTGTGCGGGATAATAGAGCTGCTGGCCCGGTGTGACACGGGCTCCGCGGACTGGGAGGATCTGAATTTCTCCGATTTTAACCGGATAGTGAACTTCCTGCTTTCTACCGGTGTCAAGCCGTTTTTCGAGCTGGGCAGCAAGCCCTTAAAAACAGACGCCACGCCTGGATGCTTTTATTTCAATCCAAGCCGGATACGCAGGATGGATGAGGGCACCTGGGAGGTGCTGATTGAGCGGCTGATGCGCCATTGCGTGAATTATTGGGGCGTCCGCGAGGTGTCCGGCTGGCGTTTTGAGCTGTGGATACGCCATTCGGAGCAGCTTACAATCGACCGGCGGACGATTCTTAGCTACGCCCGGTATTTTGCCATTACCCAGCGGATAATCAAGAGCATGGTGCCGGATGCGTGGCTGGGTGGCCCCGGCCTCAACCTGGGTGGCATCTCGATATTTGACAGCATGGAGCAGATACTGCGCTCGTTGCGTGAGCAGGACCTGAGGCCGGATTTCATTTCCGCCTACCTCTATCCCGGCTGCGACGCTGAGAGCAGCTTTGAGGGCACCAGGCAGAAGCTCCAGATAAAATTGCTGCTCAATACCGACGAGGAGACGAATATCAATAAGATCAAAAACCTCACAAGGAGCATTCGGGCCAGCTATCCGGATGTGCCGATTTACCTTACGGAGTTCGGCTCTGACGTGGTATCCAGATCCACAGTGAACGAGACCTGCTATAAATCCGCCTTTATCGCCAAGACCGCCATCGACATGTGCGACAAGGTGGACGCTATGGGCTACTGGCTGTTTTCCGACCTGACCCAGGAGCACAAAGACGCCCGCAAAATCGTCTTTGGCGGCAACGGCCTGGTGAGCCGCTACGGCATCCGAAAAAGCGGCTATTTCGCTTTCTGGTTTTTGAGCAAGCTGGGCGGCACCATGATAGACCGCGGAAAAAACTATATCGTCACCAGAAGCGACGCCGGCTGCCGCGTTCTTGTCCACAACTATAAAAATCTCAGCGACGCCTACTGCACGGAGTATTTCCGCGCGGAAACCATGATCCCCGGCAAGGAGCTTTTTGAGGACGTCAAGCCGCTGCAGTTCTGCTACAGGCTGCGGGATGTGCAGCCGGGAAGCTACGCGGTGAAAAAATATACCCTCAACGCATACCACGGCAACCTGGCGGACCTGGTCTCAGAGCTTAACTGCTGGGAGCGGGCCAGGGACGAGGAGATCGAGTATCTCTCCGGCGTCTGTGTGCCGCGCCAGAGGATCGAATATATGGAGAGCGAAGGCGAGCTGGAGCTGAAGAGCACCCTTGAGCCGCTGGAGGTCATTTTGTTCACCGTAGACCGCAATTTTTGAGTATTTCATAAAGCCTTCAGCATTGCGCCCCGCAGTCCCGGCTGCGGGGCGTTTCGCTTTGGCAACAATCAGGAGCAAAACTTGTCTTTTGATGCGGGCCGCCGGAGGACAGCGGTCAAAATAAATAAAAACAGATGACAAACTGGATAACAATCAAGATGGAAATGCCTGAAAAGCCCTGTAAAATAGAATCAAAACCGGATTACTGTAAGGAGGAAGCAGCGTGAAAAATACGGTTTCATCCTGGCGCGTTATGCCGGAACCTGTCCCGGAGGCGGAGATTGCCGATACGCGGACATGCGATGTGCTGGTTGTGGGGTTGGGCCATGCGGGCACTATGGCCATGAAGGCGGCGCTGGAGGGCGGCGCTTCGGTCATAGCCTTCGACAAGCAGAAAAGGGAAAAATTCCACGCCAAGGGCGCGGAGGTGGGCCACATAAATTCGGAGTACCTGAAAAAGCGCGGCGTACCGCCGGTGGACCCGCTGGATTTGTTCACAGAATGGCTTCGCCGGGCGGGAAACCGGGCAAATCAGCGCCTGGTGATGAAGTTCTGCCAGAACTGCGGTAAAAACTTCGACAAATACGTCAGCGTATTCTCCCAGGAGGAGATGGAGGAGGTCCGGGTGAAATTCTGGCCCAAGCCGGACCATTTCACCGGCTCGATGGACGGCTACAGGACCTGGCACGGCACCGCCCTGTTCCCCGGAATTTTTGTAAAGGGCAGCACTACCCTGACCGAGTGCCTCAAGCGTCATCACCGGGCCGCGGAGGAGCGCGGCGCCGGACTGGACTTTGAGACGGAGGCCGTTTATCCCGTAATGGACGGGGAGCGGGTGGCCGGCATCGTGGGCAGGAACGCTGACGGGCAGTACATCCGGTATCTGGCTGAAAAGGGAGTAATCCTCGCTGTCGGCGATTTCGGCGGCAACCGGGAGATGAGCGAGGAGCTCCTGGTGGATGTGGCGGATCTGATGGATGAGGGGGACGACTTTTTCTCCGTGGGCTTCGGTGACGGCCGGGGCATCCAGATGGGAGTGTGGGCCGGCGGCTGCATGGAATCCAGGCCCGTGGCGGCCATGGGCGGCAACACCCTGTTCCCTACGGCGATGATGGAGGGCTTTACCTGCCTGAGCCTGGACTATAAGGGCCAGCGGTATATGAACGAGATGTACAGCGGCGACTCGGTTATCACCGGCATCGCCTGCAATCAGGAGAAGCACGGGCCATTTTACAGCCTGTTTGACTCGGATATTTTGCGCCATCTGGAGTACGGCACGCCTTGCCACTCCTCCTTTGACGCCTCTGACCCGGAGCGGGTGGAGAAGCTCAAAAGCGATATGGCGGCGACCCTGGCGGCGGGGGCCGCAGGAAACGACAGGGCCGGTCAAATCCGCGGCTCCGTGGCCTATGCCGCCGATACCTGGGAGGAATTGGCCGGATATTTGCAGCTTGACGCGGCCACAAAGGCAAATTTCCTGGACTCTATTGAGCGGTATAATGAGCTTTGCCGCGCCGGCCGTGATGAGGATTTCGGCAAGGCGCCTCAATTGATGATACCCCTGGATAAGCCGCCCTATTACGTGGTGAAAATCCCGCGGACGGCCCCCGG
This sequence comes from uncultured Oscillospiraceae bacterium, assembly GCA_964495095.1. Taxonomy (GTDB): domain Bacteria; phylum Bacillota; class Clostridia; order Oscillospirales; family Oscillospiraceae; genus CAZBUH01. The sequence continues at coordinate 7,426 of CAZBUH010000026.1, forward strand.
CGGCTCGCTGTGCACAGTGGGCGGCCTGGTCACTGACGGCAACCAGCAGGTACTGAACAAGGCAAAGGACCCGATTCCCGGACTGTTTGCCTCCGGCAACTGCTGCGGACGGAGATTCGGCGCCCAGTATTCCACGCCGATTCCCGGCGTAAGCATCAGCATGGCGCTGACTCTGGGCTATGAGGCCGGCAAGTATGTCGCGTCGCTGTAAGGAGGACTTATGGACAGCCTGAAACTTGACATGAGCCGCCTGCGGCATATCCCCGGCGGCATCCGGGAGGAGACCATCCGGGTCCCCTTTTCACGGCAGGAGCTGGTGGCCGTGCCGGAGCATTACGCCTATGACGATATTATCTACACGGCGCAGCCGGTGGACACTGAGCGCCAGCGCATGAGCATCTATTTCCCGCCCGCCTATATGGAGGGGAAAAGCGTCTGCGGCTATACGGCCGCCACTGCGCCGGTGCTGCTGCATATCGAGGGCGGCGGCTTTAAATTTCAGCATATTATCCATCTCCATGAGCATCTCCGGGCAATGCAGGCGCTCCAGCGGGGATATGTGGTGGTGTGCCCCAATTTCCGGGGCCCGGACGACCACCGGGTGGACATCGACGGGGACGGCCAGCCGGAGTATACCGGTATCGCGCCTGCGGGAATCGTGGATTTGAAGGCCGTAATCCGGTATCTGCGGCATAACGCCGACCGGCTGCCCGGCAATTTTGACAGAATAATTGCGGTGGGGTGCAGCTCCGGCGGGGCCATGGCCGCGCTGACGGCGGCCTCCGGCGGCACGGCCCGGTTTAATCATGAACTGCGGGCTATCGGCGCCGCCGAGGAGCGGGACGATATTTTCGCCTGCGGCGATTATTTCGGGCCCACCTCTCTTGGAATCTGCGATATGGCATACGACTGGGTCTTTGGCCGTGGCACCTACTCCACTCAGGTTCTCGAGCAGCAGATGCCCATTGGACCGTCCAGGAAAATAACCGCCGCGGCAATGGAGGACGGCAGGCCCCGGATGAGGGCTGGCCGGGCTTACGAGCTCTATACCGTCTATGGCCGGATGTTCGTGGATGATTACATCAAAGGAAAGCTGGGCATGACGGAAAAAGCCTATGTCCAGCGCCTGCTGGGCTATATCCTGCCTGCCTACCGGGCGTATCGCACGGAAAACCCGGCGGGCCGGGAGGGCGATTTCTTTTATTGGGAGACCTATGAGGACTATCTGGCCGGAGGCGGCGCGCAGGACCCATATTACGATAAGGAAAATTATCCCGCCTGCGGCGGCTATATAAATTGGGACCTTTTCCGGGCGTATTGCTCCCGGAACGCCTACAAGGGCAGCCCGTCGTTTGACCTTTTGAAACCGGAGGATATGCTTGGGAGCGAAAACGCCCTTTTCGGCACGGTTAAGACGGGAGTCGCTCACTTTACGGCCTATGGGGCCGCCCACAGCGGGGCGGCTGCCGGGGCCCTTGACCCCGCGGTGGCCCAGCGGGTCAAAAATCAGGATGCGCTGGACTTTATCGGGACCGGCGACAGCCGGTGCGCCGATCACTGGTATATCCGCCACGGCACCGCCGACGGGGATATACCAATCACACTGAGCCTGGACCTGGCGGAGCTTTTAAAGGCAAAGGGGCATGACGTTACGGTTCTGGTGGCCTTTGACTGCGGGCACCGGGGCGATGAGGAAGCCCGGGAGGTCGCCAGATTTTTGGATTGGTGCGACAGGATTATGACAGAATAAAGGAAAGGAAGGGGAAGCTGTGAAAACCTATGATCTGACTTTCAATCCCGACGCCTACACGGTCAAGACTGTGGAGGTGGACGGCGAGACCGTGACATATCGGGCCTATGAGGATATCGTCTATGTGGCAAAGCCCGTGGATCTGCGGTTTCAGAAAATGAATATCTACGTGCCGGAGAGCGCGGTGGGAAAGAAGGACGCGCCGATATTCTTCCGCAATTATGTGGGAGGGTATATGAGCACGCCGCCCATCCCGCCGGACCTGGGCCAGGACCCGCCTTTTCTCGGGGTGGGGCTGCGCTATGCCCTGGCCCACGGCTACGTGGCGGTGTCACCGGGAGCGAGAGGCAGAGAGGACGTCATTGACGGGAAATTTACCGGCAAGGCCCCGGCGGATATCGTGGATTTGAAGGCCGCTATCCGATACCTGCGGCATAACGCCGGCCTGATCCCGGGTAATATGTCCCGGATTATATCCGACGGCTCCAGCGCCGGCGGCGCAATGTCGGCGCTGCTGGGCACCACCGGCAACAATCCGGATTATGAGCCTTATCTCCGGGAGCTGGGCGCCGCAGAGGAACGGGACGATATTTACGCTGCCGTGTGCTTCTGCCCGATTATTGACCTGGAGCACGCCAACTGCGCCTATGAGTGGATGTTCGGCAGCCTGCGGGATTTCCATATGATGAAGCCCCATGTTGAGGACAGCAAGCTGGTCTTTGAGCCGGCGGATATACATGTTGACGACGAGACGCTGGCGCTGTCCCGGAAATTTGCCGCCCTGTTCCCGGGATATATAAACAGCCTCGGCCTGCGCCATCCCAAAACCGGCGCGGCCCTGACTCTGGCGGAGGACGGGGAGAGCGGCCCCTGGCTGGACTATATGCTGGAAAAGCTGGGGGAGTCAGCTTCAATCTACCTTAAGGAGCAGTCCCCGGAGGATAGGGAAAAGCATCTGGCGGAGCGCACCTGGCTGACGTATGACGCCGCCTCCGGCAGGGCGTCGGTGAGCCGGGACGATTTCCGGGCGTTTGTGGATTATGTTTCCCGGGGCAAGCTGTGCCCGACCTTTGACGGCTTCGGCTGCGATATAACGGAAAACAGCCTGTTCGGCACCGAAGCTGTGCCCGGCAACCATTTTGACGATTCTCTGGAGGCGGTTTCCGGCAATACCGGCAAGTACGCGGTCCCGGAGGAGATACGGCCGCAGATTGCCCTTATGAACCCCATGGTCCAGCTGGCCGGCGAAAACGGCACACTGGCGCCGTACTTCTATATCCGGTGGGGCTCAAGGGACAGCAACCACGCTTTTTCCGCCCCCATGAACCTGGCGGCTGCGCTGGAAAACTCCGGCAGGTGCCGGGAGGTGAATTTCCAGTTCGCCTGGGAATACGACCACGACGGCGATTACCGTATGGGAGAGCTGCTGGCATGGCTGGACAGCATCATCTGAGAGCCGACGCCGGAGCAGGGCGCAAATGAGAGAGCAATAATTTGACCAAATAATTGCCTTTTACCGCTGAAAGCAGAAGAACATCTGCTTTAAAATGAAAAGTTTGCAAAAGAAAAGGACAACAATAGGGTATTAAAAAAACGCGCCTTAATTTATTATCAAGCTATAGAATGAGATGTTGGTTCTAAAAATTATAATTATAAGGAGCGACGAAAAATGAAGAAGACGTTAGCTATCCTGCTGGCCCTGGCCATGCTGCTTGCGCTGACAGCCTGCGGCACCGGCGGCTCGGGCGACCCTACGGAAGAGCCCACGGACGCGGCGACCGGGGAGCCTCAGCAGACGCAGACCGATGCCCCGGAAGCCACTGAAGAGCCTACGGACAATGCGGCGGAGGTTACGCTGCCTCTGACTACGGAGGATGTGACCTTCAATATCTGGTCTCAGGACTTCAACGACAACTGCTACAATTATTTTGACGACAACAATGATACCGTATGGTATCAGGAACTGGAGCGCCGCACCGGCGTCCATGTCGAGTTTACCAACGCCTCCGGCACGGAGGGCGCCGAGCAGTTTGCCATTCTGGTATCGGCCGGCGATCTGGATTATGACGGCGTTGTCAGCGTTGGCACAGTTTACGGCAGCGGCGCCGCGGGCGCTTATGAGGACGGTATAATTGTTAACCTCATGGATTATGTTGACTATATCCCCAATTATATGGCCGTGCTGAATTCCGAGGAGATTTATTACAAGAACAGCTTTGACACCGCAGGCCATCTGTTTGCCTTTGAGAAGTTCTTCACCCTCGATACCGTGCCCTCTATGGGACTTGTCATCCGCCAGGATTGGCTGGACGACCTGAATATGGAAGCGCCGTTCACCATTGATGAGTACCACGATGTGCTCACCGCCTTCAAGACGGAAGAGGGCACTCGCAGCGCACTTTGGATTAACTACCGCGGCAACACCGTGGGCGGCATGTTTGGAAACGCCTATGATGTGGATACTTACTACGGTCCTACACAGGGCTACGAAATGTTCTATCAGATAGACGGCAAAATCCACTGGACTCCTGTGGAGGAAGGCTTCCGGGATTACCTCACCACCATGAGCGATTGGTATGCCGAAGGACTTATCTATCCCGACTTCTGCGCTGAGGTGGGCGATGAGCTGATACCCGATCCCTCGGTTTGGGCCCAGGAGCAGCCGGGCGTATGCTTTGCTCCAAACGGCCTGATCCCTGTAGCCGGCATGTGGGCCGGCGAGGGCGCAAACTACACCGGCGCGTATGCCCCACATCTGACTCATGACCAGACCACCCACTTCCTGGTGGGCACCCAGTACGTTATGTCCGGCCACGGTCTGTATATGACCACAACCTGCGAAAACAAAGAGCTCTTCTGCCGGTGGGCCGATTGGCTTTACAGCGAGGAAGGCCAGTTCCTTAAGAACTACGGCGTCGAGGGCGAGAGCTGGGAGATGGTAGACGGCGAGCCGCAGCTTTCCTACTCCGCGATTTTTGAGGACTTTGACGGCTCCAACAACGCAACGCTGCAGTGGTATCTGGGCGGCGACAGCCTGTGGACCATCAACAATACCAATCTCCGCAACATAAACCTTACTGAAGAGTGTGAGGTGGCGTACTCCCGCTGGGCGGAGCAGAACGATATCGAGTACAACCTGCCCTACGGCCTGCAGCTTTCCGTTGAGGAGAGCCAGGAGGTCAACAATATTCTGGGCGACCTGGCCACTTATGTGGAAGAGTGCTGGCCCGCCTTCATCATGGGCCAGAAGAGCATGGATCAGTTCGACGATTTCGTTGACACCTGCTACAGCCTGGGCGCACAGAAGTGCATCGACCTCTATCAGGCGGCCCTGGATCGTTACAACGGCTGAAAAAAGGACGTACTTCCAACGGGAAAAGCCTTTCGGGGCTTTTCCCGTTCTCCAAACTATGAGGAAAGGATCGATCAATATGAAAAATGGAAAGCTGCAGATTGGACTTATCGGCTGCGGCGGCATTGCCAATCAGAAGCATATGCCGTCCCTGAAAAAGCTCAGCAATCTGTGCGAAATGGTCGCATTCTGCGATATCATCCCTGAGCGGGCAGAGACCGCCGCGCGGGAGTACGGCGCCCCGGACGCCAAGGTATACACCGATTACAGGGAGCTTTTGAAGGATAAGGATATCGACGTTGTACATGTCCTGACTCCCAATGTGTCCCACAGCCAGATTACAGTGGACTCCTTCGAGGCGGGCAAGCACGTCCTGTGCGAAAAGCCCATGTCCCATTCCTCCGTTGAAGCTCAGAGGATGTTGGACGCCTGGAAAAAGAGCGGCAAAAAATTTACCATCGGCTATCAGAACCGGTTCCGTCAGGATTCCCAGACCCTGAAAAACGCCGTAGACGCCGGCGACCTGGGCGAGATTTACTTTGCAAAGGCCCACGCCGTCCGCCGGAAAGCCGTTCCCACCTGGGGCGTATTTCCGGATAAATCCAAGCAGGGCGGCGGCCCGCTGATTGATATCGGCACTCACGCGCTTGATCTGACCCTCTGGTACATGGACAACTACAAGCCCAAGATGGTTTTGGGCTCTACCTTCCAAAAGCTGAAGGATAACCCGGAGGGCAATATGTTCGGCCCCTGGGACCCGGAAACCTTTGAGACTGAGGACTCCGCCTTCGGCCTTATCAAGATGGAAAACGGCGCCACGATTTTCCTTGAGGCATCCTGGGCGCTGAATGTGGAAAACCAGCGCGAGGCGGCCACCACGCTCTGCGGCACCAAGGGCGGCGCGGAGATGATCCCCCACGGCCTGGGCGCTGATTATGAGCTGCACTTCAACACGGCTAAATACGGCAAGCTTATAAACGAGAAGGCCCAGCTTGAGGCGGGCGCTGTGGCGTTCTTTGCCGGCGAGGGCGGCAGCGAGCCCCAGGATCTGGAGGCCGCTCAGTGGCTCCACGCAATCCTGGACGACAAGGAGCCGCTGGTAAAGCCGGAGCAGGCTTTTGTAGTCACACAGATTCTGGAGGCTATTTACAAGTCCGCGGAGAGCGGCAAGGCCATAGAGCTGTAAATCGAATTTGTATAATTAAAGTATAAAGGCCGCCTCTTGCTTTGAGGCGGCCTTTTGAAAGGCGGGAAAACTATGGAACGGGCCTATCCCCATCTGTTTTCACCCATCACGGTCAGGGGGAAGCTTTTTAAAAACCGCATTTTGGCGGCGCCCATCGGGGCCTGGGTGTTTTCGCCCCAAAACTACATATTTGATTATGCTATCGACGCCTTCGCCGAGAAAGCCGTCGGCGGCGCGGCGGCCGTTACCGTGGGCCATACGGAGGTCAACAACGGGGAGCCGGACGAAGACGGCTTCGGCCTGTATTTTAACCTGCGGGGCAGGAACGGCACCGCCGCGCTGACGGAGTTTGCAGAGGCTATCCGCAGCAGGGGCTGCCATGTGTCCGCAGAGCTGAACTACGACGGCATGAACAAGGGCGACAAAAAGGACGGCGAGTTCTGGTCGGTGTCCGGCTATACCACGCCTGACGGCATAAAAGTCCGGGAGATGGACGAGGAAAAGATAGCCAAAACGATTCGGCAGTATGCCGACTGCGCCGCCAGACTGAAAAATTCCGGCTTTGACATGGTCACCGTACACGGCGCCCACGGCTGGCTTCCGGAGCTGTTCCGGTCGTCCAAAACAAATCATCGCACGGACCGGTTCGGCGGCAGCGCGGAAAACAGGATGCGCTTTCCCATCATGCTCATAGACGCCGTCCGGCAGGCGGTGGGGGAGAACGTTATCATCGAATACCGCATGGGCGGCGCGAACCCGGAGACTGACCCCGGGGAGTTTCAGGAAATCCTCGACTTTGTAAGAGCCATAGAGGACAAAATCGATATTCTGCACCTCTCTACCAGCTTTGACGAAAAGCTCCACGAGCGGACTATTCCGACGTATTTCCTGCCCCGGGCGGTCAATGTGCCCTATGCAAAAGCGCTGAAGGCGGCGGGAGTCAAGGTGCCTATCGCATTGGTGGGCGCCATCAACACACCGGAGCTGGCGGAGGAGATTATACGGGACGGAATCGCGGACTTTACGGCCATGGGCCGCCCGCTGATTGCCGATCCCCATTTTCCCAACAAGGCCAGGCAGGGCCGGGCGGAGGATATCACCCCCTGCATCGGCTGCCTGAACTGCCTGTGCAGGATGCACACGGATCATGTTATACGCTGCACTGTAAACCCAAGGTCAGGCCGGGAGCACCGGATTCCGCCGGCAAGCAGGGCGGCGGAGAAAAAGCGCGTGGCCGTGGTTGGCGGCGGGCCAGCCGGGATGCAGGCGGCTATCACGGCCTGTGACCGGGGCCATCGCGTCACGCTGTATGAAAAATCCTCCCGGCTGGGGGGCATTCTGAATATCTCCGAGCATGATCCAATCAAATATCTCATGCGGGACTACCGGGACTATCTCATCCGTCAGGTGGAAAAGCGGGATATCACGGTATACCTGAATACGGAGGCCGACGCCGGGCTGGTGGAGGCGGCAAAGCCGGATGCGGTGCTTGTGGCCGTGGGCGCGGAGCCGATAATCCCCGGAATCCAGGGCGTGGACGGAGGCAATACGGTCACTGCGCTGGAGACGTTTTTTGCACCGGACAAAGTGGGGCGGCGCGCGGTTATTGTTGGAGGGAACCTGGTGGGCTGCGAGACAGCCCTTTATCTCCGGGGGCTGGGCCGGGAGGTCACAGTGGCGGAGAGCCGGAGCGCTCTCTATATGGACGCCAATCCCGCCATTGCCGAGGCCCTGGGCAACCGCATGGGCGGCATCACGGCGCTGACGGACAGCACATGTGTCAAAATCACGGAAAACAGCGTGACCCTGCGGCGCGGCGATGAGCTTGCGGAAATCCCGGCGGATACCGTGGTGCTGGCCGTGGGTATGAGGGCGAAAAGCGAGATCTTTTACGGCCTTTACGATACGGCGCCCGAGGTCATACCCGTGGGGGATTGCGCGGAAGTGTCAAATATTTACGGCGCCGTACACAGCGCTTTCGGCGCGGCAAGCTGCATATAGGAGGGAAAACAATATGCAATATGGATTTGGCGTGGATATTGGCGGAACAACGGTGAAGCTGGGCTGTTTCGACACCGACGGGCGGCTTTACGACCAGTGGGAGATACCCACCAACACGGAAAAAGGCGGGGAAAAAATCCTGCCTGATATCGCCGCTGCTGTAAAAAATCATATTGCCCGCTGCGGCGCGGAGGTAAGCAGCCTTATCGGCGTGGGCCTGGGCGTGCCCGGCCCTGTTACGGCGGACGGTGTGGTGAATAAATGTGTAAATCTGGGCTGGGATGTGACGCCTGTGGCGTCTGAGCTCTCCTCTTTGACGGGATTACCCGTCCGGGTGGGGAACGACGCCAATGTTGCCGCATTGGGCGAGATGTGGCAGGGCGGCGGCAAGGGCTATGAAAATGTGGTAATGGTCACCCTGGGTACCGGCGTTGGCGGCGGAGTCATCGTTGGCGGTCAGATTGTGCCGGGGGCGCACGGCGCCGGCGGCGAAATCGGGCATCTCACCATGCGCCATGACGAGACGGAGCCCTGCGGCTGCGGCAAGCACGGATGCCTGGAGCAGTACGCCTCCGCTACCGGTATCGTCAGGATGGCCAGGCGGAGGCTGGCCGCTTCAGAAGAAAAGACGGCCCTGCGCGGCGTTGAGAAACTGACGGCAAAGGATGTGTTCGACTGCGCCAGGGACGGCGACGGGACGGCTCTTTCCATAGTGGACGATTTCGGCGCTGTGCTGGGCCTGGCCCTGGCCCAGATTGCCTGCGTCTGCGATCCGGAGATTTTCGTCATTGGAGGCGGCGTTTCCAAGGCGGGCCAAATTGTCATCGACGCCGTGCAGAAGCACTATAAAAAATATGCCTTCCACGCTTCACGGGATACGCGCTTTGCGTTGGCCGCGCTGGACAACAGCGCCGGAATCTACGGAAGCTTTCGGCAGCTTCTGTAGGAACGTAAGGAGAACGGCTTATGGATCATCGGACTGAAATATTGGATCTCCGCACCGCGCTGGAGGTCCTGCGCCAAGCCCCCGGTCAGCTTATAGAGACTAATGTGGAGGTTGACCCGGCTGCGGAGCTTTCAGGCGTGTACCGGTATGTGGGAGCCGGGGGCACCGTCATGCGCCCTACTCAGATTGACGGCCCGGCAATGCTTTTCCATAACATAAAAGGCCATCCGGGCGCCAGTGTGGCTATCGGCGTATTGGCAAGCCGGGAACGGGTGGCAAATCTGTTCGGCTGCAGGAAGGAGGAGCTGGGCGCTTTGCTGAACCGCTGTGTGGCCGGGGCTGTTGAGCCGGTGGTGATAAGCGGCCCGGCGCCATGCCAGGAAGAGGCGCATTTTGCGGCCGACCCGGATTTTGACCTTTTCCGCCTGCTTCCCGCACCCACCAACACCCCGGCGGATGCCGGGCCGTACATCACAATGGGCATGTGCTACGCCACCCATCCGGATACGGGCCGCAGCGACGTGACTATTCATCGTATGTGCATCCAGAGCAGGGATGAGCTCTCGATATTTCTCCAGCCCGGCTCCCGGCATATCGGGGCCATGGCGGAGCGGGCCACGGAATTGGGCAGACCGCTGCCTGTCTCCGTCTCCATCGGCGTGGACCCCGCTATTGAGGTAACAAGCTGCTTTGAGCCGCCCACCACACCCCTTGGCTTTAACGAGCTTTCTGTTGCCGGCGCACTTCGGCAGCGCCCTGTGGAGCTGGTTAAGTGCCTGACGGTGGAGGAACATGCCGTCGCCAACGCGGAATATGTCATCGAGGGCGAGATACTGCCCGGCAGCAACCATGTGGCGGAGGACCGGAACACCCGCACAGGCTGCGCCATGCCGGAGTTTCCCGGATATAACGGCAAGGCGTCCCATGAGTGCTGGCTTTTGAAGGTGAAAGCGGTGACCCACCGGAAAAATCCCATTATGCAGACCTGCATCGGCCCGTCGGAGGAGCATGTCAATATGGCGGGCATCCCCACGGAAGCGTCTATCCTTGGGATGATTGAAAAGGCGCTGCCCGGAAAGGTGCTGAATGTCTATTCCCACCGGGCCGGCGGCGGCAAATATATGGCTGTGCTTCAGTGCAGAAAGACAGTCCATACCGACGAGGGCAAGCAGCGGCAGGCGGCGCTTTTGGCGTTCTCCGCTTTTCCGGAATTAAAGCACGTGATTTTGGTGGATGAGGATGTGGATATTTTCGACGCCAATGACGTGCTCTGGGCTATGAACACAAGATTCCAGGGGGACCGGGACATTATCACCATACCCGGCGTCCGGTGCCATCCTCTTGACCCCAGCTCAAATCCGGAATACAGCGCCTTCATCGGGGATGTCGGCATATCGTGCAAGACAATCTTCGACTGCACGGTGCCGTTTGAAATGAAGGACCGTTTCCGCCGCGCTCAGTTTATGGAGCTGGACCCGGAAAGGTGGCTGCATGGATAAGCGGATTATTGTGGGCGTCACCGGGGCCTCCGGCGTAATTATGAGCGAAACGCTGCTCCGGGAATTAAAGGCCGCAGGCCGGGAGATTCATCTGATTATCACCGAGGGGGCCAGGCTCACGTGGGAGCTGGAGGTTGGTTATCCCATGGAGGCCCTGCTTGGGCTGGCCGATTATGTGTACCGCGAAGCGGACTATGCCGCCGTTGTCGCCAGCGGGTCATATGTGACGGAGGGCATGATTATAATGCCGTGCAGCATGAAAACTCTGGCGGGGATAGTTACGGGCTATGCTGAGAATTTGCTGCTGCGGGCCGCGGATGTATGCCTTAAAGAGGGCCGTAAGGTTGTGCTGGTGCCGCGGGAGACGCCCCTGAGCAGGCTCCATCTGCGCAATCTCGCCGCAGCAGCGGACCTTGGCTGCGCAATTGTGCCGCCAATGCTCACCTTCTATAACGGCGCCGGCACGGTGGAGGACCAGATAAACCATGTGGTGGGCAAGGCGCTTTTGCAGTTTGGACTGACCTCGCGGGGCTTTACCCCCTGGAAAGGGGCGGCGGACAAATGATACAAATGCGGCATTTGGAAAAGGAATTGTCCTTTTCCCGGTTTTCCCTGGACATCTATCCGGTGGGCGAGGATATCGCCGCAGTGCTCTCCGGCGGAGAGCGGCCTCATATCGGCTGCGCCGTTCTGGCGCTGCCGCGGCCGTCCCTGACGGGCAGCGGGGCTGTGAGCTGCACGTCCTCGGTGCTGAATGCCGCGGGGCATAAGGACGAGGCGGTATGCCGCCAGACGGCTGAGGCCCTCTGCAGGCGCTATAACGCCGCCGTGACCTGCACCGGCGGCTTTCATCAGGACAACATTACGCCGGAACAGATAGAGGAGCTCAAAAAGGCCCTGGAGGAGCTGCTGTATGAGGCTGAGGGCGGCAAGTATTTCGCGTGATTTTTGTCATGCTGGAGAGCCGTTTGGAGAACAGGGAAAGAAAGCAGTATATTTGAGCCAACAATTTATTTCTTTTTCAGATAAGTTCAGGTCTATAATATAAGTATAAAAACCATATCTTTTCAGCTTAAGGGGGACGGCAATATGAAAATCGGATTTTTGACAGGATGTTTAGGAGATATACCGCTGTACGATAAGGCGAAATTCGCCAATGAGGTGGGCTTTAAGGCCATTGAAATTTCCTGCTGGCCCCGGGAGAACGACCGGGACTACGCCGGCTCGGACATAGACGTGGCCAATTTGACACAGCAGGAGGCCGACAAAATCCGGGCGTATCTGGACGGCTTTGATTTGGAGATATCCTCTCTGGCCTACTATGACAACAACCTGTCCGCCGATCCGGCCAAGCGGGCGTTCATCAACGGCCACACGAAAAAGGTCATTGACGCGGCGGCCATGCTGGGCGTGGAGCTGGTGGGCACCTTCATCGGCCGGGACATCACCAGGGACATCAACGGGAATTTTGAAGAGTTTGAGAAGGTTTTCGGCGGGCTGGTGGGCTACGCCGAAAGCAGGGGCGTAAAGCTTATGATAGAAAACTGCCATATGCCGGGCTGGCTGGAGCCGGGAAAGCCGGGGACAATCAGCTATTCTCCGGAGCTGTGGGCGGAGATGTTCAGGCGCATTCCGTCAAAGAGCTTCGGCCTCAATTATGACCCGTCCCATCTCCACGCCATGATGATTGACTACATGGACGCGGTAAAGGGCTTTGAGGACCGGGTGTTCCATCTCCACGCCAAGGATGTGGAGGTGTTCCCGGAGAAATTCAGGCGTTACGGCGTGTACGATTCCGAGCTGGGGGACAGCTACTGGCGTTACCGGATGCCCAGCCTGGGGCAGATTGACTGGAAGGCGCTGACAGACCACCTGAAGGCCCACGGCTATGATTTTGTTATCAGCATTGAGCACGAGGATCACCTTTACGAGGGCAGTGTGGAAAAGGTCAAAGAGGGCCTGAAAATCGCTTTTGATTATCTGAGCAGCTTTATTCGCTGAGAGAAAGGAGAAAAAATATGGGCAAGATTTCCGTAAAGGGATTTCAGTACGACCGGCTGTTTATCCCTCATGACACCATTGACAGGGAGACGGTGGAAGGCGTTCCAGTTGGGTATTCCTTCATTATCCGCTATCCCTCCTACCGCGGTACGTTTTTGAGCTGCATTGAGCGTTTTGAGCTGGAGGTGGACGGCGTCCGGGTGCCGGACGAGAAGGTCCGCTTCTGCCTGAACGGTAAGGAGTTTGTTTTAAACGAGCTCAATGATTTGCACCGGGAATACTGGTTTGTCCTGGCGGACGCCAGGATCAAGGTCATCGGCGATGAGATTGCGGATGGGGCGCACACCGTAAAAATCACCATGTTCCACCGTATCCCCTATACAGGGTATCACGGGGATTATCTCATCTGGGACAACATAGGCGAGAAAACCCTTGCCGTGAAAGGAGAGTGAGCAGTATGGGAAAAATCAAATTGGCGCTGACGCTGTACAGCCTGACCAGTGAATATGTGACTGAACGCCGGGACCTTGAGGGGTGCCTTAAGATGGCCCGGGACATGGGTTATAAGGGCATTGAATTTATCCCCGCCCAGATGGCTCCGGAGTACCCCTTTATTTCCGACGAGTGGCTGGCCGGCTTTAAGGCCCTGCTGGAAAAATATGAGCTGGAGCCTGTATGCTGGAGCGCCTACATAGATATGGGCATCCGTACCGACCGGGATTTGACGCCTGAGGAGATTATGCAGTATACCATCAACGACATGATTTACGCCAAAAAGGCGGGCTTCCCAATCGTGCGTTCCCAGCACTCCATCACCCCCGATATTTTCAGGGCGATGATCCCATGGTGCAGGAAGCTGGGCGTGAAGCTGACAATAGAGATGCACCATCCGCACACTCCGGAAACGCCGGTGTGGAAGGAGTACCTGGCCCTGATGAACGGCGAGGGCAAGGGCTGGCTGGGAGTAGTACCGGACTTTTCCATCTATCAGCTCTATCCCCACAAGCTGTATATGGACGCCATGTTAAACGGCGGCTGCCGCAAGGAGAAAATCGACGAGATTATGAAGCTGGTGGACAAGGGCGCCCCTGAGTCAGAGGCGGAAAAGCTTGATTTGAACGAGGTGGAGCGCTCCTGCGTGCCGGATTTGTTCGAGGGCTATGAGCACTGCTCTGTGGACAATTTGAAGGAGCTGGTGCCGGTGTCGCCCTATATGCACGGCAAGTTCTACTACCTGGAAAACGGCGAGCACGATGTCTGCGTGCCCTTTGACAAAATCCTGCCCAAAATACAGGAGCTGGGTTACGAGGGCTACATTGCCGCGGAATATGAGGGGCATCACTTCAGCGTGGATATAAGCGCCGAAGAGCAGCTCTCCCGCTTCGCGTCCATTTTCCATAAATATATTAAGGACGAGTGAGAAAGGCGCTCCCGCATAAAGCGCTGATTCCGGAGGGAATGTCCCGGCGCTTTTAATCCGGGAGATGCGGGCCCTGTGAAAACAGGATATTTCCGATTTAAAGCAATGGAAGCATCCCCGCAGGACGCGGGCGGCTGAATAAAAAAGGCTCCGGGATTTAGCCGGGTGTCCGTAAAACAGGAATCAGAAAATGAACGGCAACTGCCGTACAGGATTGGTTACAAATCAAACGGTTTTACGGAGGTATCGCCATGAAACGGCTGACATCTTGTGAGTTTAATATCGAC
>CAZBUH010000027.1:0-21535 GCA_964495095.1 uncultured Oscillospiraceae bacterium
CTGTATGCGCGTTATAATAACCGCGCTGCGGTTATTATAACATATAATTTCCCATTAGTCACCTGCAAACGGCGTAATTGCCGAACCGACCCAATATCTCATGGCCGCCGCACTCATCGGAACGGAGGACATACACGGTTTTCCCGTCCTGCTCCTCATACCCGAAAACGTACTTTGAAAAGCTCAGGACGCTTCTGAACGCCCCGTCGGGATTTAAATACTCCACTGTGCTGTAAAATTCCTCCGGCGGCACCTCGTTATAAAACAGAACGAAGATATACGGCGCGTTTACGCTGTCGGTTATGCAGACCCGCTGGGCGTCCACCGTCTCCGCATACTGTATCGCGTCACCAAGGCCCTGGAAAAACCACCAGGAGAGCGTCTCCTGTGTGTCCGTGAGATAGAGCGCCCCGGCGTAGGCGGCGCTGCCCGCCGTAAGGGCGATGGCGCAGGCACAGCTTGCGGCCCCCAGACGGATATCCGCCGTTGAGGCCAGCTTTACGAGCCGGAAAAGTCCCATGGCCGTAAACCACGCTATGGGCAGAAAGGCCATGTTCATTCTGTTTATGTTCACGTCTATGAAAAAGGACGCTGCAAAGGAGGCGCCCAGCGCCATAAGCATCAGCGCTTCCCCGGTTCCGCGGCCCTTCAGGCTGTCGTGCACCGCAAAGCCCACACCGGCGGCGGCAAACAGCAGGTATCCGGGAAAATACATAAAGCCTTTGACAGAATTATAGCAATAACCGTCTGTCTGTTTCAGAAGAATTTTGAGAAATGAGATGAAATTCCCGGCGGAAAACCCCACTGTGGCCGTCTGCCGCGTCTCGGTAAGCGCCGGCAGCGTGACCGAAAACAGCTTTATTTCGCCCCGGCCCATTATGTTTATAAGATTGCACAGGCCGATGGGCAGAGCTATGATCGTAAAAACGGCCAGCGCCGCAAAAAATTCCCGAAGCCTCAGACAGCGGCGCTTCAGGAGATATATAACGGCCATTACGAGGAACACCGGCAAAAATATAAACGCCGTGCCGTAGGCGTAGAGGGAGAGGCCGAAAGCCGCCCCGGCGGCTATAAGAAGCTTCGGCCGCTCCATTGAGAGCACAGTAAAATATATGCCCAGAAGGAGGAAAAACGGCAGAAGATTAGATTCCAGCGACCAGCGGCTTATCATAACGTGCCAGGGGCATACGGCCAGCAGGAAAAGCGCTGCAAGTCCACCGGCCCGGCCCTTTAATTTTCTCCCCAGGTGCCAGAAAACCGGCAGCGTCCCGGTGCCAAAAATCGCCGCAGGCAGCCGCAGGGAAAATTCGCTGAGCCCGAACAGGGCTATAAACGGCATTGAAAGATATGAGTACAGCACGTTCTGTCCGCTGCCCCAGGATATGAAAAGCACCGGCCAGGATACCCCGTTCCTGTCCACGCCGTAGTTTAAAAGGGCCCACGCCTCATACCCGGCGGAGGCTTCGTCCTGGTTGAGGCCAACAGGCAGGCTGCCGATGGCGGCAAACCGCAGCGCCCCGCCCAGCCCTATAAGCAGCAGCACAAAAAGCCTTTCATGCCCGGTTATAAAATTTCCTATGCGTTTTATCATCACAAGGCCCCTTTTTATGGGAAATTCCACATTATCAACAGAATTGTCAACAATTTGGGATAAAATTACAGTCGTATTCTGCCGTTTCTCAGTGAAATTTGGGTTTTTATTTTTTCTTTACTCGCCGCCGGCAAAATGTTATTATTGGATTAATAATCCTTACTTATAATAATATATATAATGCAGGTTTGTCAAAACCTTTGGAGGGGTTTTAATGGGGTACATAACGCTGGATAACGTCTGCAGGCTCTATAAGATGGGCGACAGCACCATAAAGGCGGCGGACAATATCAGCTTTGAAATAGAAAAGGGCGAGTTTGCAGTTATAGTCGGCCCGTCCGGCGCGGGAAAGACAACAGTGCTGAACCTCATCGGCGGCATGGATATGTGCGACGGCGGTACCATCACAGTTGACGGCGCGGTCATCAGCAGCTACAGCCGGAAGGAGCTCACGGCCTACAGGCGGTACGATATAGGCTTTGTTTTCCAGTTTTACAACCTTGTGCAGAACCTGACTGCCCTTGAGAATGTGGAGCTTGCGGCCCAGATATGCCGCGACGCCCTGGATCCGGCCACGGTGCTGAAGCAGGTGGGCCTGGGGGACAGGATGTCCAACTTCCCGGCCCAGCTCTCAGGCGGCGAACAGCAGCGGGTGGCGATAGCCAGGGCCCTGGCCAAAAATCCAAAGCTCCTTTTGTGCGACGAGCCTACCGGAGCTCTTGACTACAACACCGGTAAGGAGATACTTATGCTTTTGAGGGACGCCTGCCGAATCCAGGGCATGACCGTTGTGGTCATAACCCACAACCAGGCCATAGCGCCCATGGCGGACAGGGTGATACATATTAAAAACGGCAGGGCGGAGGATGTGAGGCTCAACCCACATCCCGCCGCGGTAGAGGCGATAGAATGGTGAGAAGCTCGGCTTTTAAGGATTTTTTCCGCGAGATACGGAACACGCTCAGCCGGTTTATATCTATAACCCTGCTGCTTATCCTGGCTGTGGCCTTTTTCTCCGGCCTGCGGTCAACAGAGCCGGATATGCAGCTGACGGGCGATAATTTTTTCGATAAGTATAACATGTACGATTTAAAGGTTCAGTCTACCCTGGGCCTGACAGACGGGGATTTGGACGCCCTTGGGAATATAGAGGGCGTGCAGGAGGTATGCGGCGGTTACGGCTTTGACGTACTCGTAAAGGCCCCGGATGACGATATAGTTATAGCCCTGGCCTCCATACCCGAATCCGGAATAAACGGCCTGGAGCTTACGGAGGGGGAGATGCCCTCGGATCCCAGCGAGTGCGTTGTGGACGAAAAATTCCTGCTGCTTATGGGACTCAGCGTGGGTGACAGCTTTACCGTCTCCCAGGTGCAGGACGGGTTTGAGGACTGCCTTACCGGCACTGAGTTTAAGATAACCGGCTCCGGCATAAGCCCGCTGTATATAGATAAGACCTCTAAAGGCTCCTCTACCCTTGGAAACGGCTCAGTATCGTCATATATTTTCGTGCCTGAGAGCGCCTTTTCCATGGATTACTACACCGCCGTTTACGCCACCGTGGAAAACGCCGCGGCGGAGCTTACATACAGCGACGCCTATTCGGATTTGGTAGGCCCTGTAAAGGCACGTTTTGAGGATATGGGGGCAGAGCGCCTTGAGGCGCGCCGGAATTCTCTGGTGAGCGACGCACAGGCGGAGCTTGACGACGCCAGGGCCCAACTCAGCGATGCCCAGGCCGAGGCGGACGAGAAGCTCTCCGACGCACAAAAGAAGATAGACGATGCGCAGGCAGAGCTTGACGGCGGCTATGCCGCCCTCCGGGACGCCCAGGAGGAGCTTGATGAGAAAAAGTCCGATGGCTACGGGCAGATAAATTCCGCTTTGGAGCAGCTTGACGCCGCCGACGCCCAGCTTCAGGCGGGCTGGACCGCCTATGAGAGCGCCAAAAACCGTGCCGACGCGGAGATGGATCAAAAAACCGCCGAGCTGAACGAGGCCCAGGATACATTGAATGAAAAGCAGGCGGAGGTTGACGCCGGGTATAAGGCCCTTGAGGACATGAAGGCCCAGCTTGAGGCCATGAACGCCGATCCGGAGACCTATGCCCAGGAGATAGCCCAGCTTGAGGCGCAGATAACCGCCATGGAGCAGCAGCTTCAGGCCGCCCAGGCGGAGATAGACGCCGGCTGGCAGCAGGTAAATGCCGGCTGGGACGCCATAAACCAGGCCCAGGCGGAGCTTGCGGCCTCAAGGGAGCAGCTTCAGCAGAATGAAGCCGCCCTGATCTCCCGCCGCGCCTCCGTAAACGCCAGCCTTGCTGAATTGGAGCAGGCCGTGGCCGAGGGCCAAAAGGAGATAGACGATGGCCAGAAGGAGCTGGAGGACGGGGAAAAAGAACTCCAGGACGCAAAAAAGGAATATGAGACAGCAAAGGCCGACGCGGAAAAGGAGCTTAACGACGCTCAGGAGAAGATAGACGACGCCCAGAGGGAGATAGACGATATACCCCAGGGAAGCTGGTACGTTTTCGACAGGGACAGCAACTCCGGCTATGCGGGGTACCTGCAGGATTCCCAGCGCATGGGCAAGCTGGCAAATGTGTTCCCAATCATATTTTTCCTTGTGGCGGCACTTGTATGCCTCACTACAATGACAAGAATGGTAGAGGATAAGCGCATTGAAATCGGCACCTACAAGGCGCTGGGCTACGGCAGCGGCGCCACTTCGGCGAAATTCCTCGGATACGGCTTCCTGGCCTCCGTAATCGGCGTGTCCATCGGCGCCGCCATAGGCATGACCCTTATACCGCATATAATTATGAATACCTACGGCATAATGTACGATATGCCGCGGCCCCAGACCCCGGTATACGTTTCCCTGATAATCCAGAGCCTTGCCGCCGCCATCGCGTGCACCGTGGGCGCCACACTTGCAGCCTGCCTCACCTCGCTGCGTGAACGCCCGGCAAGCCTTCTGAGACCGCGTTCCCCAAAGGCGGGAAAGCGCATATTTATGGAATATGTCCCGTTTATATGGAAACACATGTCCTTTTTCGGAAAGGTGTCCTTCAGGAATATATTCCGCTATAAAAAGCGGTTTTTCATGACTATGATAGGCATCGGCGGCTGTACCGCCCTTATTGTGACGGGCTTCGGCCTCCGCTCCTCAATAATGGAGATAACGGATAAGCAGTTTTTCGACGTGTGGACGTACAATTTGCAGGTCTACACCGATGAGGACGCCTCCGATAGCCAGATGGAGGAGCTGTACTCCTATCTGGACGGCAGCAGCCAGGTCGCGGGCTACACCCAGGTCAGGACGGACACGGTGGACTTCTATGCAAACGGGCATACGCACCCGGGCTACTGCCTGGCTCCCGCGGATGAGGACGGTCTGGAGGGCTATATCTCCCTGCGCCACAGGAAGGACTCCGGGCCCGTCGCTCTCTCCGGCGACAGCGTAGTTATAACGGAAAAGCTCTCGGAGCTTCTTAATATAAAGGCAGGGGACCGGCTCACCGTTATCAGGGACGACGTGCAGTTTGAGGTCACAGTTACCGACATAACGGAAAACTACGTGTACCATTACGTATATATGTCCGCCGGCACCTATGAGAAAATTTTCGGTGAAAAGGCCGTTATGAACGAGCTTCTGGTAAAATCCGCCGACGCCTCCGACGGCACGGTGAACAGCATATCCTCGGAGCTTCTCACAAAGGGCGCCGTAAATTACGTGGCGACCTTCAACAACATATCCAGCAGCCTGAGAAAATCCATGAGCAGCATAAATTACGTGGTGGCCATAATACTTGTGTCCGCGGCGGCCCTTGCCTTTGTGGTGCTCTACAATCTGAACAACATAAACATCGCCGAGCGGCAGAAGGAGCTTGCCACAATAAAGGTCCTGGGCTTTTTCGACGGGGAGGTATCCTGGTATATCGTCCGGGAAAATGTGTTCCTGACGCTGCTGGGCACCGCCGCGGGCCTTTTGGGCGGCAGATATATGCTGGAGTGGCTTATAACCTCCGTGGAGGTGGATATAGCCATGTTCAACCGCAGCGCCGGGGCCTCCTGCTATCTGCTGGCGGCGGCATTGACAATCCTCTTTGCCGTTATAGTGAACGTCCTGGGCCATGTGAAAATGAAATCCATAGATATGATAGAGTCCCTTAAATCAGCGGAATAAAAAACACAGAGGAGAGAGAAAAATGCACTACCGCAGACTGCCCCTGCAGGGGCTGTGCAACGCCAGGGATTTGGGGGGATACCCGGCGGAAAACGGCAGGATAACGAAATTCGGCGCGTTTATACGGAGCGAGGTGCCGTCGCACCTTACGCCGGAGGACATGGATTTTCTCAAAAATTACGGCGTGAAAATGTCCATAGACTTTCGCGGCGCACGAGAGCTTGAAAAGGCCCCAAGCCGCATGGCCGCGGCCGGTTGGGCCGAATACCGCCACTGCCCCATGTTCAACGAGACGGTGGCCAGGGGAGCGGGCCTGGAGCAGAAAGGCCCCGTAAAGCCCGTGCCGGACGGGGACGACCTGTGGAAGAAAATGTACGTATCAATGGCCGAGGAGCACAAATCGTGGGTGAAATCGGCTCTTGAGACCGCCGCCGGATGCTCCGGGGCCGTTATGTATAACTGCACCACGGGAAAAGACAGAACAGGCATGTTTTCCGCGTTCCTGCTGGCAATCGCCGGGGTAGGGGATCTGGACATAATCGCTGACTACTGCGTGTCCCAGGTGTATCTCCGGCCCATGTACTCCACCATGTTCCACCTGCTGCCGGGCCGGGCTACCGAGTCCGGGCCGGACCTCAGCGACCCATTTTTCAAGACTCAGCCGGAGAATATGGAGACGCTTTTGGAGCACTTCAATAAAAACTACGGGGGCACAAGGGCGTATCTCGCGTCCTGCGGCGTGACGGAGGACGTTATGGAGCTGCTGCGGAATAAGCTTGTATAACCGGGGCCTCCCTTTGGAGCATAAAATAAAGTCCGCCGGACTTAAAAACCCCGGCGGACTTTTGCTATGAGCGCTTATAAAAACCTTCGCCGGAATTCCGGCGGAGAAATTATTTTTACCACAGCAGCAGCCTGTCCGCATCTTCCCTTAGCTGCCGGCGGAAATCAGGATGGGCCACCGCTATAAGGTTTTCCACCCTTTTTCTCACAGACATTCCCCGGAGCTTTGCTATTCCGTATTCGGTCACAACGTAGTCCACCTCGTTGCGGCCGAGGGTCACTACAGAGCCGGGGTCAAGCCGGGCGTTTATGCTGGATATGGTTCCGTTTTTCTTCGTGGATGCCACGGCGATGATGTTCCTGCCATTTTTGGCGTGGGCCGCTCCCACCGCCATATCAACCTGGCCGCCGCTGCCGCTGTACTGCCGGGAGCCGATGGATTCAGAGCACACCTGGCCTGTGAGATCCACAGTGAGGCATGAATTTACAGATACAAAATTGTCGTTTTGGGATATGGTCCAGGGATCGTTTACATAATCGCCGCGGAGCATCAGAACCGACGGATTGCTGTCCAGCATATCGTAGAGCCGCTGAGTGCCGTAGGCGAAGGTGCCGACTATCTTCCCCCTGTGGAGCGTTTTTTTACTGCCGTTTATCACCCCGGCCTCCACCAAATCCACCATGGAATTGGTTATCATCTCCGAGTGGACGCCAAGATCGTGCTTATCCATAAGAGCCATGGCGGCGGCGTCCGGGACCCCGCCTATTCCAAGCTGTATCGTGTCCCCGTCGTTTATAAGGGCGGCCACGTACTGGCCGATGGCCTTTTCAGTGCCGTTTGGCTTGCTCTCGGGGAGGTAGGGCAGGGTGGACGTGTGCTCGATTATATAGTCCACCTGGCTTATGTGTATCTCCGTATCGCCGTATATTCTGGGCAGATTGGGGTTTACCTCCACAATTATCCTGTCGGCGCTCTCCATGAAGGTCCGCTCGTGGATAAGGCACAGGGGCATCAGGAAATATCCGTGGCTGTCCATAGGAGTGACGGCGGCGATAAATGTCTTGCAGCCGTTCTCTGTTATCCAGCGCCCGGGGCCGTTGTGCAGATCGCAGGGATAGTAGCTCAGGGCCCCGGCGTCGTGGTTTTTCCTGGTGGCCCCCATAAGGAAGGTCAAATCTATATCAAAGGTGTCGGCGTACTTGGGGTCGGAGAGAAATTCGTGCTCTCTGAAGCACATGGGGGCGTACATCTTCACCCCATGGCGTTTCCCGTAGAGCCGGTGGAGATTGTCAAATATACCTGTGGGCTCGTTTGCACATTGGGAGGTGGCGATTATGTCGTCATCCGGTATTATGTCCGGCAGGTCCTCAAGGGATATCAGTTTTCTTTTGTATTCTTCCGTATACAGTTCCATCGGTTACCGTCCTTAAATCGTGTTTTTACTTATAATACAATATTGCCGCGGGAATTTCAACAGCCCCAGGCGCGGGACATTAAAAAGGCCCCCGAAAGGGGGCCTTAATTGCATTTATTATGCCGGACGGATGGTGAGCTCCTGTATCAGGCCGTCTTCAGAAACGCTCTCTACAGTGGCTTCCACGTGGAGGTACTGTCCCTCATAGGACACAAGGTAGTTTGCCGTCATGTCGTCCTCAAACACAGGATCGGATATCTGTATCTTTTTGAAGAAGAATTTGTTGTTGAAGAACATCTCGATGCTCTCCCGGCCGTACACATGGTAGTTTGCCATTTTATAGCCTATGGGGCAGAAGTCGAAAAGGCGGCTTTTCACTGCAAAGCACTCCGAAAGGGACACGCAGTCCCGGTCCTCCATGGCTTTTATGTATCTCTCAATAAGCTTTTTTTCGCTCATTTTCAGCCCTCCTTAATAGACCTTTTCAGTGTTCAGCAGGGCGTCGGTGCCGCCGTCGCAGAACAGGATTATGCCGTTTATGCCGTGGGCTCTTGAGGACACAAGGAAGGTTATGGCCGCCGCGATATCCGCCGGATCCATAAGCCGGTCCTCGTGGTAGTGGATGGGTATGGGCAGCGCCAGACAGGCCTTCCAGGCCTCCGGAGTGAGGGCCGCGGTCATGGCTGTGGCGACGTTGCCGGGGGCGATGGCGTTTATGTGTACTCCCTCCGCCGCCCAGGAGGCGCTTACACGGCGCATCCAGCGTGCCAGGGCGTACTTGGTGGCCACATACATGGGATTTGCGTTGGAGGCCACGTCGTAGCTCTCCACGAGCCGCAGTATGCGCTGCTCGTCCATCTGGTTATTCAGCAAATCCACTATGTCCATACGGGCCGCGCCCTGGGAGATGGTGTTAGAGGACACCACAACGCAATAGCCTTTGCGCTTTACCAGCAGGTCGAAGCAGCCCTCGCACAGTACCATGGCCCCAAAATAGTTTACTGAGATGATCAGCTTGAGATTCCCGCACATGGCGGACACGCCGGCGCAGCACACAAGCCCGTCAAGCCCGTTGGGGCACAGCTCGTGAAGCCCGTCAATTACCGTCTGCCGCCCCTCTCCGGTGGCCAGGTTGGCATTTATATCGCCGCCCTTCATGTCTATGTTATACACCATATGGCCCTGGGCGCGCAGATACTCGACAGTTTTTGCGCCTATACCGCTGGAGCCGCCGGTGACAGCATATATTCCCATATGATAAACCTCCTTTATTTATTAATTTCATTATAGCACTTTGCCTAAGAAGCGCAAGAGCTTTTCTCGAAAAATTGTGTTAGATAAATAACAAACGATATATTGCAGAGCTTTGACCTTACATGCTGCGAATTGAATTCCAGACGCGGCGCAAAGACCTGGAGCAAAACTTTTCGTTGTGGCACGGTAAATATGATTTGTTTGCACAAAAAATCCGGAAGAATATAATTAAATCATAAAGGAAGTGAACAAAATGGAAACTAAATGGACCACCGAGGACAAGACCCGGCGGTGGGAATATCACCGGGAGCTTAAAAATCTGATGGGGAAATATATGTTTTCACTGCTGCTCAACCGTGAAAATACCATATGGGACAAATTCTGGAGCCAATGCCAGGAGGATGTGTGCCTTGGCTTTAACAATGGCTGGTACAGCGGACGGGAAGCTGTCGCCGAATATTACGCCGGCCGGCATGAGGCCGTAGTGCGCACCTCCGCTCTGATGAGAGAAATATTCCCGGATAAGCTTGGGGATAAGACCGACGAGGAGATATTCGGCGCCGGACCGTACAACTCAAAACCCGTAAGCAACGCCGTTATTGAGATCGCCGGGGACGAAAAAACAGCCCGAGGCATGTGGTACAGCCGGGGTTCTCAGGTAAAGATCGGCGTTTCCGGGTCTGTGTCCTATTGGACCTGGGGCGTCTATGCCGTGGATTTTATCCGTGAAAGCGACGAATGGCGTATTTGGCATATGCAGTATTTAGAGGATATAAACAGCCCGTGCGGCCAGAGCTGGGGTGCGCCGGTATCTGAATATCCCGCCGCGCCGGGCTTTGAAAAGGCGGCCGGACTGGAGGATTGTGTTCCTGAACCCAACGTCCCCTGCCTCCTGAGGGCGCTGTACACCCCGGACCGCCCCTTTACGAGACTGCCGGACTATCCGACGCCGTATCAGACTTACTCAGATACGACCGGCTACGGGATGAAAGAGGAGGGAACGCTGTGAGAGAGACACTGGAATTTTTTACTGAGGATGAGCTTATTGACCGCGTATGGGATAGGGAGGAGATACAGGCCGTTATGGCAAAACGGGTCTATCTGGCCGCCAATGAGCAGCGCCGCAGGGAAATCAACGAGCTTTGGGTGTCAGAGGACGAAAACCGCAGGACCGCATCCTACGGTAAAAACTGGGGCTACTACGTCGGCATGGACAATATTATAAAATACTACATAGTGGCTCATCACGAAAGACTTATGGATAATTTGAAAAAATGCGCCGAGGCGGATCCTTCCGTCCCCAGCGCCAACGAGGATATCGGCTATGGCTATATGTCCGTCCATCCGCTGACCACGCCTCTTATTGAAATTGCCGGAGACGGCAGGACTGCCAAAGGAATTTGGTACAGCATTGGGCAGGAGACTACACGCAAGCCTGACGGCACCGGCGACGCCGTGTGGCACAGCCAGAAAATCGGCGTTGACTTCCTGAAGGAGTCCGCCGGCTGGAAGATATGGCATCTTGTAGAGATCATGGATGTGAACTGCCGGGCCGGCGAGGACTATTCTGCCCAGAACGTCATTATGGAGCCGGATGACCCTGCTCTCATTGAGACTAAGCTCGAATTTGGCACCCCGAACTATGAATTACTGACCCACGACAGCCGCTTTAACTGGCGGGATCATTATCCCTGGATGCCGGAGAGCTATTTTACATTCTCCGATAAGCTGAGCTTCGGCCCCAAGGGCCATCCTAAATTCAAGGAGGTGTGGGAGAAATGAAAAAAACTCTGACTCTGCGTCAGCGTATTCATAATGCGGCCGGGAGCCAGGCGGTGGAAAACTGCCACGCCCGCCATGCGTATTTCCACGCAAGAGCAAACTCCGCAGAGGAGTGGGACAATATCTGGTCCAAAAGCGACTGGTGCGCCTGGGGCCATATATTCGGACGAATGCGGGGATATGAGTCTGTGTACCGCGGCAGTGTCACAAGCTATGACGCAATCGTCTACAATTATTATAACTCCATCTGGCAAAAATACCCGCAGGTAGGAGGGGCGGATCCGCGGCCACTGACAGAGGTATCCATGCACGTACTGGATACGGATATTATAGAAGTGGCGGCGGACGGCATGAGCGCCCGGGCGGCGTTTTACACCCCGGGCTGCATTTTCAGCAACTACACCCCGGAGGGGCATAAGCGCTATCATTTTGTCACCGAGCGCTACGGATCTGATTTTGTATTTGAGGACGGAGAATGGAAATATCTCCATGAGCAGGTCTGCCCGGACTATTGCTGCGCCCTGGATAACGAAAACTGGGGGCTGACCGTACTGAAACAGGCCACTACCGGCGCCCGTCCCGACGCGGAGTTGGCCAGCGGCGGCGAGGACACCAAGCCGCCGCTTGAGGAGCCGGGGCCGCTGCACTTTGAGTACTCGCCGGCACAGCCCAGCGTGGATTCCGTGCCGTGGCCTGAGCCGTATGAGACGCTGGACGATGACAACACCTACGCCAAGCACTGGCCCTATACTGAAAAGTAAGCGTCAGCAGACCGCGATGTCCTTCACACCTTTTACAAGCTCCAGCACGTTGTGGTTAGGATTATTCGACTTCCACGCGGCGGTGAGATAAGATTTTACCCCGACAGGGAAGCATCGGATTTTGCTGCGGTGATAGAGCGTTGTGACATTACTGCATATAGTGATGCCCTCCCCCATCTCCACCGCAGTGGTCAGCACATGGTAATCCTTGACCCGCTTGAACGCGGCGGGCAGTGCATCGAAAGAGGAAAAAACATCCTTCATGGACGCCACCGCGTCCTCGTCATTCTGGTCCTCGCTGTCGTAAAGGCAGACGGTTTTTGGGATAACGCCGCGCAGATCAAGCGGCTCCCGGTACAGTTCGTGCCTTTTGGAAATGGCGACCTGCTTTATCTCCTTTTGAATGTGCACCTTTGAGAAATTGGGCTTATCCTCAAAAAAGGTGCAGTGTGCAATACATATATCCACCACGCCGCCTTCCAGCAGCGGGGCCATATCACTGCCCAAAACCTGAACATACTCAAAGGTAACATTCGGGTGAATATGCTTAAAGTCGGCAATAAGCCGCTGAAAAGCGGAAGGGAACTCCAGCCGCGGCAGATAGGCAATCCGCACTATGCTGTTCCGCTGATCCTTGAGACGGTCCGCCTTGTGCCTTGTGTCGGCAAGCTCCGCCTCCCATTTGGAGAACAAATCGCGGTAGAGCGTGCCAATTTCTGTCAGTTCTATACTGCGGGCGTTCCGGATAAACAGCACCGCGTCCAGCTCATCCTCCAGCGAGGTTATCTGCTTGGATACGGCTTGCTGCGTCATATGGAGCTGCTCCGCCGCGTGCGTAAAATTCAGCGTATTACAGGCGGAGAGAAAGCATCGGATCGTTGTATCCGTCATTTCACAGCACCTCCTGCTCATGATAAGAAAAATGTATCATATCTGCCGGCAGGAATCAATCACGTTGTCAAAAAAATTTATATAAACGGAGGATGATAAAAATGAAATCAAAGCGATTCCTTGCACTGTCTATGGCGCTGTGCCTATTGCTGGCCCTTATGGCCGGCTGCGGCGGCGATACGGGGGCGGACGGCGAGGAGGCCACTCAGGCTCCCACAGAGGCCGCCACCGAAGCGCCTGAGCCGGCGGAAACAGAGAACTCTGAACAGCAGCCTACCGAGGAACCGGTTGCCGAAGGTCTGCAATTCCCCCTGACCACCGAAGATGATGAACTGACAATGTTCTATTACTACCCGCCCTGGCTCACCGATATCACAGATGACGTGGCAAACACCGGGTTTTTCACGCAGATGAAGAAATTGACCGGCGTGACTATCGATTTTACCGCCTGCTCCCTGTTCGTGGTGGATGAGACCTTCAATATCATGGTGGTGTCGGGAGATTATACCGATTTAGTCTACGGCTTTGCCGCGTACTACGGAAATGGCCTGGACAGCGCTATTGACGATGGTGTGATCGTGCCGCTGGACGACTATGTCAGCGACGGGACTATGCCTAATTATGCCACTATTCTTGAGAGCGACAGTAAGCTGAAGCTGGACGCTATGACCGATAACGGGCATATTGGCGTGGCGGCTCAGATACTGTCCGACGACTATATGCCTAATGCAGGTATGGTAATGCGTCAGGACTATCTGGAGGCTGTAAACATGGAGTCGCCCGAGACATACGATGAGTGGCATGATGTGCTTACCGCCTTCAAGAACGAGCTGGATCTGCCCGCGCCGCTGAACATCCCCTATTACGGCAGCATCTTCGGCGACTATCTGGGAGCCGGGTACGGCGTATCCACATATGTTCAGGATTCACTGAATTTCTATGTCGTTGACAACGCGGTAAAGCTGGGCGCCGTGGAAGATGGCTACGGCCAGTGGCTTACCACCATGAATCAGTGGTATTCCGAGGGCCTTATCTGGCCTGATTTCATGTCCGCAACCGATGTTATCAACTATCCGGCCGATGAGCGTGTGGTGCGCGGCGATATAGGCATCTGGTACTGCGATATCGACACTATGGGCAACTATGCCGCTTTGACTGAAGATCCCGATTTCCGCGTTGTGGGCGTGGCCGACCCTGTGCAGAACAAGGGCGATGTAAACCACCTGAGAAAATATTCCGATGCTGACGCAAATCTTGTGAATCCATCCAACGGGATCGCTATAACCACAGAATGCAGCAATACTGTGCTGGCCGCCCAGTGGCTGGACGCGCACTATTCTCCGGAGGGCAGCCTGATCGTAAATTACGGAGGCGTGGAGGGCGAAACGTATAACATCGTGGACGGAAAGCCCGTTCTCGGCGATCTGGTGCTCAACAATCCCGATATGAGTTTCAACTGGGCTTTGAGTTACTACTGCGCCAAAAACTATGCCGGCATATACGAATACAGCAGACTCAGTGACATCCACACTGAGGATCAAAAGAACGCCACCGCCATCTGGGCAAAGGCCGATTCCTCATACGGATATCCTGTAAACGCATATATGACAGCGGAGGAGAACGAGGAGTACGCCCGGCTCTCTACCGATATGGTAACCTATATCACCGAAAATGTGACTAAGTTTATCACAGGCGAAAAGAATATTGGCGAGTTTGAGAGCTTCCGCCAGACGCTGCTTGACATGGGCGCGGAGGACGTTATTGCTTTGAAGCAGGCCGCCTATAACCGCTATTTGGCCAGAGGATAAGGAGGGACTTTATGCTGGAAGGGAAATATGAACTGAATCTTTGCTTGGGAGCGCCTATTCCGGGCTTTCCGGAGGAAATCGATATTACGCCGGAAAACCCGCCCCGTCCCAGCTTCAGCGACAATATCCCCCGTGACGTGGTAAAGGTGCCCCACTCCGTTACCTTCTTTAAAGAGGCTGACGTGATGAAGGCGGTCTACACCACGCCCCGCGGCAAGCAGAAGGTTGACAAGGTCACATATAATGACTACTGCGCGGCCTGGGAGGTATACGCAGGCTCCGAGGGGGATGAACTGTTCCACTGCGTTATGATCTTTTCAGAGAGCACTGACGCCGTCTGCGGCTTTACTGCCGGTGTATCCCCGCTGTTCCGCGGCTATACACCCTTTGAGGGCAAAAAACTGCCATAAAATTACAATACGGTTTGACACAAAAGCTCCTCCCGCCTGCAAATCCAGAGGCGGGAGGAGCTTTATACTGATTCTCAATAAAATGCTCGAAGCGTTTATTTGGGCTGTCTCGCAAAAAAGAAAGACAGCTCCTTTTTTATTTTCAGCCCTGATTTGCGGCCCGCTTCCAGTCCAGGTAATCCTGATATGTCACAGGCTTATCGATTATCCTGCCCTCGGAGGTGAATTCAATAATGCGGTTTGCCACCGTGTCCATCATCTGATGGTCGTGGGTGGTGAAAATAATGTTGCCCTTAAAGTCGTCCATGCCGTTGTTGAGGGCCTCGATGCTCTCCAGATCCAGATGGTTTGTGGGCTGGTCGAACATGAGGACGCTGGCCCCGGACAGCATCATCTTCGACAGCATACATCTGACCTTCTCGCCGCCGGAGAGGACCTTGACGCTCTTATACACCTCGTCGTTTGAAAACAGCATCCTGCCGAGGAAGGTGCGTATATAGCTCTCCCGCTTATCCTCGCTGAACTGGCGCATCCAGTCCATTATGCTGTCGTCGCAGCCGTCAAAATACGCTGAGTTATCCTTTGGGAAATAGGACTGGGTGGTGGAGACGCCCCACTTTACCGTACCCTCGTCAGGCTCCATCTCGCCGGCCAGGATCTTGAACATGGTGGTTATGGCGATCTCGTTATCGCCCACAAAGGCTATCTTATCGCCGCGGTTCATGATGAAGCTTACATTATCTAAAATCTTCACCCCGTCTATGGTTTTGGAGACCTCCGTTACAAAGAGCCTGTCCTTGCCCGGCTCCCTGGCTATCTGGAAGCCCACCCACGGGTAACGCCGGGAGGAGGCCGGCATCTCCTCTATAGTCAGCTTATCCAGGAGCTTTCGCCGGCTGGTGGCCTGGCGGGATTTGGACTTGTTGGCGGAGAAGCGGCGGATAAATTCCTCCAGCTCCTTGGCCTTCTCCTCGTTTTTCTTGTTCTGCTCCTTCATCATCCGCTGCATAAGCTGGCTGGACTCATACCAGAAATCATAGTTGCCAACGTACATTTTTATTTTTCCGTAGTCGATATCGACTATATGGGTGCAGACCGTGTTGAGGAAATACCTGTCGTGGGACACCACTATAACGGTGCCGGCGTAGTCCATAAGAAAATCCTCGAGCCACACCACGGAGTCTATATCCAGGTTGTTGGTGGGCTCATCCAGCAGGATTATATCGGGATTTCCGAAAAGGGCCTGTGCCAGAAGCACCTTCACCTTCTGGCGGCCGTCCATATCCGCCATTACGGTCTGGTGGAGGGCCACCGGTATTCCAAGCCCCTGGAGAAGCTGGGACGCGTCGGACTCCGACTCCCAGCCCCCAAGCTCCGCGTACTCCTCCTCCAGCTCCGCGGCGCGAATGCCGTCCTCGTCGCTGAAGTCCTCCTTCATATATATGGCGTCCTTCTCGAGGCCGCACTCATAAAGGCGCATATTGCCCATTATCACAGTCTCGATGACCGTGTGCTCGTCGTACATGTTCTGATTCTGCTTTAAAACCGACATGCGGACGTTTTCCTTTATGGCGACAGAGCCCGTAGTGGGCTCCAGGTCGCCGGAGAGTATCTTCAGGAATGTGGATTTTCCCGCTCCGTTGGCGCCTATTACGCCGTAGCAGTTCCCCGCGCCGAAATGCAGGTCCGCCCGCTCAAAAAGCTTCTGCCCTCCGTACTGAAGGCCCAGGTTGGTTACTGTTATCAATTTTCCGTACTCCTTCTTTACCGCTGTAATTATAGATGAAGTAATTATAGCATAAAGATTTCAGATATGATATAATTATTGTGGAACTTTTTTATATTTTTAACGTCTGTTTAGGATAAGGAGGCGGTTTTTACGGAACTTTTTATATATTCCATCGCCCATCTCTGTG
Organism: uncultured Oscillospiraceae bacterium; assembly: GCA_964495095.1. Classification (GTDB taxonomy): domain Bacteria; phylum Bacillota; class Clostridia; order Oscillospirales; family Oscillospiraceae; genus CAZBUH01. The sequence continues at coordinate 16,800 of CAZBUH010000027.1, forward strand.
TGGACGGGCTCTGCGCCGCCGCCATTTTCGGCGGGCTTAAGTCGCCGGAGCTCGGCGCGCTTATCGTAATGTACAATACCCTGGCCTTTTCCACCCAGGGCGTGGTTGGCGCCGTCACAGATATGCTGAAGCGCCATGACGCCCTCACCGCCGGGGCCTGCGTCCTTACGGCCCTGGGATTTCTCCTGCCCCTGCCGGATATTGTTAAGGTGCTTCTTGTGGGTCTTGGAAACAGCGTTTTCCACGTGGGCGGCGGCACCGTCACCCTCAGGCACTCCGGCGGAAAGGCATGGCCTCTGGGGGTGTTCGTGTCCCCCGGCTCTGTGGGCCTTGCGCTGGGCACAATGTTCCCAAAGCTGGGGTGGGTATTCCTTATCCTTGCGCTGGCCTGCGCCGCCGGTATGCTGCTCTGCAAATCCCGGCCGGAGACGGCGGAATCCCGCGCCCCCGCAAAATTTTCCGGCAGCTTCCTGTGCGCTCTGGCGCTGCTTTTTGCCGTGGCGGTCCGCTCTTACGGCGGCTTTGCCGTTAGCTTTCCCTGGAAAACCACCGCGGCCCTTTCAATAGCCATGACGCTCTGCGTTTTCGCAGGGAAATTCCTCGGCGGCTTTCTGTGCGACAGGCTGGGCCCCTCACGTTCTTCCCTCGTATCCCTTCCGCTGGCTGCGGTTTTGATAGCTTTCTGCTCCCAGTGGATGCTGCCGTCGCTTCTTGGGCAGCTTCTCCTTAACCTCTCCATGCCGGTGACGCTGCTGCTCTTATACCGTCTGCTGCCGGACAGCCCGGGCTTTTCCTTCGGGATAGCGGCCTCGGTGCTGTGGCCCGGGGCGTTGGCGGCAAATTACATAGAGCTTGAGGGCTTTGCCCTGAGCGGGTGTATAATCGCCAGCTTCCTTTTCGGCCTGCTGGCCATAGTGATAACCGACAGGAAACTACATTTAAAAAGGAGCGCAGCGCTATGAAAAAGCCTCTTAAAATCCTGGCCGCACTGATATCCGGCGTCGCCGCACTGACCGCCTCCGCCTTTGCCGACGTTATAGCGGAGCCGTCTGTGACTGATATTATCCCCGCCGCGGAGGCCACGTCGTCGGGAGGGGCCGGCGTTATCGCCGCCTGCATTATAGCGATAGCTGTTATTATCGGCTGTATCGTGGCGTCAGTAGTCATATTAAAGCACTTTTTTAATAAAAAATAGGAGGTATAACCATGCTGTTCCTGGATGTGGCCCCCGGCCCATTTATATTGATCCCCGCTGTTCTGGGCATAATAGCCGCGGCTATTATCGCCGCTGTCATCGTACTGTTTTATAAGTTCTTTAAGAGGAAATGAGCGTTTTTACAGCCTGCGGCCTTACCGTGATTATTGAGACTCCCTTTGTGCTTTTGACCCTGAAACGGAGCCGTGATTTTGCAATTGTGGCGGTCTGTGCCAATGTGCTCACGAATTTGACCTTAAACCTTGTATACTCACTTTTGTATATTTATGTCCTGAGGCCGCCCTGGACCGGCATCATTATCTATCCCCTGGAGGCCTGCGTTGTGGCGGCGGAATTTCTCATATACAGGGCATATCTCAAAGACGTCCCCAAGCTGAAAATTTTCCTGCTGACCCTGGCGGCAAACGCCGTCTCCTACGGCGTAGGCGTGATGGTTTTCGGCCACGTTTGAAATTTCGCGTCCCCGGCGGCGGGACGGAAAGCGGGAAAGAGGCTTGCGGCCCCTTTCCCGCTTTTTACTATGGCTGTTTTCTTTATATAAAAGCAGAAAACCCATATCCGGGCGATATAATGTGAATGCGGAAGGCAATCATAAATTGAAATTTGCAGGAGAAAAACGATGTTCAAAATAAAAAACTACAGGCTCGGTTTTGATATATGGGGCTTGATTCTGCTTCTTGTGATAATGCGCCCTAATTTTGTGCGGTTTGCCGTCCCTGCCGTTAATGACGTATTGAGAAATGAATCGGTAACTCCCCATATAGATATGGCCGCTTCTGTTTTCCGGGCTGTAATGGCTGCGGCGCTGTGCGTTGTTATCAATAGACATCGGCAGAAGCCTGCGGAAAAAGCATTGCTTATAGGAATCGGCGTCTCAATATTGCTGTATTATGCCGGCTGGGATTTATACTGTTTTCGGTGTCGGGAAAAAAACGCGGCCGCGCTGATACCGGCGGGTGTATTTACGTTATGCCATGTGCTATATGCCGTTGTGAATTTTATTGTGTAACGGCAAGCGCCGGTCAGCCGGGGTTTATAAGACGGTTTTTGCCTGCAAAATAAGCAAAAAATATCCGCCGAAAAACGGCGGATATTTTTTTACTTAAGATAGGTTTTCAGCCGCTGGATATTCTGCTGCTCCAACTGGATGAGCCTGTCGGCCAGGCCCTTTATCTCCGGGTGGGGCTTGTTGTAGCCGTTCAGCACCTTTGTCATATTGGTTATGCCCATTGTGCTGCCGGTTATCATCATCTGGGCAAGATGGGGCGTGTCGGTGTTCATAAGGGTGTTCATATCCACGGACATTTTCATGCCCATCTTTTTCATAACGCCGATGTCGCTTGGCTCCCTGCCCCGGGACAGAAGCTGGGAGGCGGCCTCGGAGCGTATCTTCTGGTACTCCTTATCCTGGGTCATGAGGTCGCTGCGGAACTGAGGGTTTTCCACCTTGGGGAGCAGATCGTTTATAGCCTGGCTACCGACCTTGGCGCCTTCGTAGATATCGTTTAAGACGGCTTCGTCATTTGTCATTGGCACGGGTATTTCCTCCTTATATAAAGTTGTTTTCGCGCTTAGTTTGTGCTAAAATCCTATTATCATACCGGAAGGAAAATTGTGCTATGGAATGGCTTGAAATTACAGTTAACACAGAACATCGGGATATTGAGCCTCTGTGCGCCGCCCTTGAGGAACTGGGAGTGGACGGCGTTATAATCGACGACGGGGAGGACTTTAAGGATTTTCTGGAAAACTGCCGGGAGTATTGGGACTACGTTGACGAAAAGCTTCTGGCGGAAAAGAAAAATGTAAGCCGGATAAAATTTTACCTTGAAAATTCGCAAACCGGCCTGGGGGCGCTCAGGAGGATTGAGGACGCCATGCCGGAGCGGGAGTTTTCCGCGCGGAATGTAAAGGACGAGGACTGGGAGAATAACTGGCGGCAGTATTATAAGCCGATGGAGGTAGGGCGGCGGCTCCTTATTGTGCCGGAGTGGGAAAAGGCGGAGAACGCCGGCGGCCGGGCTGTGCTGCGGCTGGACCCCGGCCTTATTTTCGGCACCGGCGCCCATGCCACGACCCAGATGTGCCTCCGGGCGCTGGAGAAATACGCGGGGCCGGGGAAAAAGGCTCTGGATTTGGGCTGCGGCAGCGGAATCCTGGGCATAGCGGCCATAATTTTGGGCTGCGGCAGCGCCAGAGGGTGCGATATCGATGACAAGGCCCCCGGGGTGGCTATGGGAAATGCCGCTCTAAACGGCGTGGGCGGCGACAGGTTTTCTGTTTTCGCCGGGGACGTGCTCAGCGACGGGCGCATGAGGAAAAAGCTTGAGGGGAAATACGATATAGTCCTTGCGAATATCGTGGCCGACGTTATAATCGCCCTGGCGCCCCAGGCATACGAGTGGACGTCGGAGGATGGGAAATTTATCTGCTCCGGCATCATCGAGGGCCGGGAGGAGGAGGTAAAAGCCGCCCTCACCGGCTGCGGATTTAAAATATTGGAAGAACACCGGCAGGATAACTGGAACTGCTATGTGTGCGGGAGGAATTAAAAATGGAAGAACTTAAGGCGGTAATATTGGCGGCGGGGAAGGGCACCCGCCTGCACACCGAGGGCTGCGATCTGCCGAAGGTCATGCGCCTTGCCCTGGGGCGGCCCCTTATAAGCTACGTGCTGGACGGGGTGGATTTTGTCTCTCCGGAAAATGTAGTCATAGTGGTCGGATATATGCGGGAGAAGGTCACGGAGGCGTTCCCGCAGTATAAATTTGCCGTCCAGGACCAACAGCTGGGCACCGGCCACGCCGTAATGTCAGCGGCGCCGCTGCTGGAGGGGTACGACGGGGCGGTGCTTATATGCTGCGGAGACATGCCCCTTATAAAAAAGAGCACATACATGGCCTTGGCGGAGACCCATTTCAGTGAGAAAAACGCCTGCACCGTACTCTCCGGCACCACCGGCGACAAGCTGCCCTACGGCCGCATAGTCCGGGACGGTGACGGGAATTTTCTCAAAATGGTGGAGGAGAAGGACTGCACCCCGGAGGAGCGGGAGATAAAGGAGCTTAACGCGGGAGTTTATATTTTTGACGCGAAAAAGCTTATTCCGGCGCTGAGCAAGCTCCGTAGCGACAACGCCCAGGGGGAGTACTACCTTACGGACGTCCCCGCCATACTGCGGGGGCAGGGGGACCGGGTTGGAATATGCCGCCGGGAGTTGGGCAGCGAGATAATCGGCGTAAACACCGCAGAGCAGCTTAAACAGGTGGAGGAGCTGCTTAAATAGGGCTTGGGAGGCGCAGTAAAAGGGCCGCCTTCGCAGCCCATATACAGGGTTGTGAAAATTCCACCTGGCAGGGACAGCTTATGCGGGCGGATAAAGGCAAGACCCAGTCCTTCCGGAGCGCCCTTGAGCTTTTGAAGCTTATGGATGGAGCCGTAGAAGCCGACACCGGCGCCGCTGTGGGCAAGGAATAAGTCAGAATACAGACAGGCGTTAATAAACAAATGCTGCCCCCGG
>CAZBUH010000028.1:0-21439 GCA_964495095.1 uncultured Oscillospiraceae bacterium
TTTTTCGTTTTTGTAAATTCTCGTTGGAATATTGAAATATTGGGCTTTGTCTGGTAAAATCGCTTATATTGTGAACGGCATAGATGTCGAAAAAACAAAAGCTTACTTGAAATTACTTGAAAAAAAGCGCCGGGACGGCGCATAGCCGCGCAAGGGGTTCCCGCAAAATCGAATGACTTTTTGGGGAGAGATGCGGATGAAGAAGCTTTTCAGGATATTCTTTTATCTCCTTGGGGCCGTGATACTGGCCTTTGGGATAACCTTAAATACAAAGACCGGCCTCGGCGTATCGCCCATAGTCTCCGTGCCCTACACGGTGTCGCAGCTATGGGGCCTTGATTTCGGCAACCTGACTTTTATATTCTACTCGCTGCTGGTGGTGATACAGTTTGCCGTAAGGGGGAGGGACGTCCACTGGCTGGATTTGCTCCAAATCCTCCTGAGCCTTGTTTTTACGAGGGTTCTGAACCTTTTCGGCGATGTGCTGCCTATGATGGACGGCAGTATAGCCGAGCGGATGATCGCCCTTTTGGGGGCCATAGCCGGAACCGGCGTCGGGGCGGCCATGATGCTCAATTCCCGCTTTATAGCAAACCCCGGCGACGGAATAGTACAGGCCATTTCCGACGTGTCCGGAAAGAGCAAGAGCCTGGTTAAAAACCTTATTGATCTGACATGCGCCGCCATAGCTGTGGCGCTTGGCCTGATTTTTGGGAAAAAGCTAATAGGCGTGGGACTGGGGACGGTGATAACCGTCCTGGGCGTGGGTCGTGCCATGTGGCTCTACGATAAGCTTTTCAAAGCAAAAACCGATAAGCTCTCAGGTATGAAATAAAAAGCTCCGGCGGGGTGAAGCGACCGCTAGCTTCATCCCCGCCGGAGCTTTTGTATGTAAATTTTAATCCTCCAATTTTTTCCGATAGATAATTCCTGTCAAATCCGGGCCGGCGTTTATGGATATCACGCCGCCGATAAAGTAGGTCATAAGCGGGGGATAGCCGAATTCGGCGGTGCACTTTTCCACAATCTCCCTGTTCCTGTCCTCAAGGCGGGCGCTTATGCAGATGTAGGGCGTGCCGGGCTCCATATCCTTTTTGCACTCGCTGAGAACGCCGGGGATAAGATTGTCGGCGCCCCGCACCTTGCTTAAAACCTTGGAGCTGCCGTCAAGGAAGGTGGTTATGGGCTTTAACCCCATAAGCTCGCCTACAAAGGCCGCCACGGCGCTTACCCTGCCGGATTTTTTGGCAAATTTCAAATCATACATGCCGAAGGATATTTTGACATGCCGGAGCCAATCGTTCATAAAGTCCAGCACTTCTTTTGCATCCTTGCCCTGGGCCGCCATCCTGGCGCCCTCCACAACGGCATAGCCATAGGCCATGGTGTACTCCTGGGAATCTATGGTGTGTATGTCCATTTTGCCCCTGGCCTCCGGATGCTCCTCAAAGAAGCTTGTGGCCGCGGCGACGGAGTTTCCGTATGTAGCGGAGCCTTTTGCGTTTATGCAGGTGTATATGACGTCCGTATATCCCTCACTGTAGGCTTTCTCGTATTCCTCTGTGAAAACGATTGGGTTTAACTGCGCGTGTGTGGGTATTTCCGGCAGCTCCAGAAGCTTTTCATAGAATTCCATGGCTGTGAAATCCACCCCGTCCCGATACTCCTGGCCTTCAATTATTATTGGAAAGTGGAGTACGGTAATCCCAAGCTCTTCTGCAAGCCCGGCGGGAATATCGGCGGCGGAATCTGTTATAAATTTAATCTTAGACATAATTTTCCTCCGATGAAATCTTGATTTTGCAGATCAAATTTAAATATATCAAAATAAGCTCCGCTTGTCTACAAAAATATGGGGGAAGATTGCAGTTTTTTCTCCAATGTGATATTATTGACCTGTAAAAGCTGACGCTTACTGTCCGTTTTATGGGACAAGTTCAGACATATAATTGAGCTATAAAGCCAAACAAATGTTTGAAGGAGGAACATAAAGTGAGACAGAATAAAATTATCGGCAAAAAAGCGGGAAAAGCGGCGGAATATGTTATGCGGGTCGGAGCGGCGCTTACTGTGACACTGTGCTTTTTCGGAAGAACCTCTGAGGCAATAGTGTCGTTTTTCGCTGCGGCGCTGTTTGCTGTGCTGCTGTTTTCGCTGAAGGCGGCGGCGGAGCGCCTGACGTTTGGAGGACCGGAGGATGCAGGAGATTTTCGGGTGCGGGAGACCGAACTATATAAACAGGATGGACATGAGGTCTTTCGTAGTGTTTGACTTTGAGACAACGGGATTTTCGCCGCCCAGGGACAAAATAACAGAGATAGGCGCGGTGAAGGTTTTGGAGGGGGAGATAGCGGAGAGCTTCTCCCAGCTTATAAATCCGGAGCGGTACATACCCGGGCGAATAACGGAGCTTACGGGGATATCAAATGAAATGGTGGCGGACATGCCCACGATTGAGGAAGCGCTTCCGGCGTTTCTGGAATTTGCGGAGGGGCTGCCTCTTGTGGCGCACAATGCGCCCTTTGACTGCAAATTCCTGTTTTGCGAGGCGGAGAAGCTGGGAATATCCGTAACCGCTCCCGTGGCTGACACGCTGCGCCTGGCCAGAAGGAGATGGCCAGGGCTGCCGTCGTACAAGCTCACATTTTTGACGGACTATTTCTGCATAGCCCAGGAGGACGCGCACCGTGCATGGTGCGACGCCGAGGCCACCGCAAAGCTGTATCTGATGATGGGGTGAGGAGGCCGTGGAAAAAATCAACGAAGTATACCGCCGTATGATAGAGTACTATTCCGGGGACCCTAAGAGAATACAGCACTTTATTAAGGTCCACAGCCTCTGCAGATTGATAGGCCAACTGGAGGGGCTCGGCGGGAAGGAGCTTTTTACCCTGGAGTGCGCGGGGCTGACCCATGATATCGGCATAAAAAACGCCGAGGCGAAATACGGCTCCTGCGGCGGAAAGCTGCAGGAAAAGGAGGGACCTCCCGAGGCGGAGCGGCTTCTCAGGGAAGCCGGCGTCCCTGAGGACGTTATCTCCCGTGTCTGCCTGCTTATCTCCCGCCATCACACCTATGATAACATGGACGGGCTTGACTGCCGGATACTGGTGGAGGCCGATTTCCTTGTGAATTTATACGAGGATAATATACCGGAGGAAGGGGCGCGCTCCGCTTTCGGGAAAATTTTCAGGACAAAAACCGGCTCTGATATCTGCCGGAGCATGTTTGGAATTTGAGATTGTCTGGAGGCGAAAAGTTGGACAGGATAATTTTCCACTGTGACTGCAACGGCTTTTTCGCCTCTGTTGAGGAGCTTCTTAATCCGGAGCTTAAAAAGGTTCCCATGGCGGTGGCGGGGGACCCGGAAAGCCGGCACGGGATAATTCTGGCGAAAAACGAGCTTGCGAAAAAATACAAGGTCCAGACAGCGGAGCCAATATGGCAGGCAAAACGGAAATGCCCCGGGCTTGTCTGCGTCCCGCCACACCATGAGATATACTCCGAAATCTCAAAGCAGGTGAACGGGATATATATCCAGTACACGGACCTTGTGGAGAAATTCGGGATAGACGAGTCCTTCCTTGACCTAACGGGCACACTCAGCTACCACAACAGGACGCAGCTTGAGCTGGCAAACGGGATACGCGAGCGGGTAAAGCGGGAAATCGGCATAACCATATCCGTGGGTGTGAGCTTCTGCAAGGTGTTTGCAAAGCTCGGAAGCGATTATAAAAAGCCCGACGCCGTGACGGTTTTTGACAGGGAAAGCATAGAGCGGCTGGTGTACCCCCTGCCGGCGTCGGATATGCTGTATGTGGGAAAGCACACGGCGGAGGCGCTGGAGGGCCTGCGGATAAAAACCATAGGCGAGCTGGCGAAAAGCGACAGGGAGCTTCTTATAAAATACCTGGGCAAGCAGGGGGACACCCTGTGGAGATATGCAAACGGCCTGGATAACGAGCCTGTAAAGAGCTTTTACGCCCCGCGCGAGGTGAAATCCGTGGGAAACGGCATGACCTTCCGCCGGGATATATCGGGCTGGGAGGAGATAAGAAGCGGCGCCGCCGCGTTGGCCGACTCCATCGCGGTGCGGCTCCGGGAGGAAAAATTAAAATGCACCGTGGTGCAGGTGACCATAAAGGACCCGGCGTTCAGGACGATATCACGGCAGAAAAAGCTGGACCACGGCACATATCTGCAAAAAGAGATAACGGACGTGGCCATGGGACTTATCCGGGAAAACTGGAGCGGGACGGCCCCTATAAGGATGCTGACGCTGACCGGGGCGGAGCTTATCCCGGAGGATGCGCCAAACGAGCAGCTCAGCCTTTTTGAGGAAAAACGGGGCTATGAGAGGCAGGAAAAGCTTGAGGACGCCATGGCCCGGATAAGGGACAAATTCGGCGGCGGGAGCATTGGCTTCGGATATTTCGACAACGAGGAGACCGGAGTGAGGCGCGGCCTTAAAAAGAGGGACAAGGCCCGGCCGCCGGAAAACGGCGAGGGAAAAAGCTGAGGACGGCACAGCCGCTCTCGGCTTTTATATCTTGTTTCAGGGCCTGTAATTTCAAATTGATATTTTACGCATTGCGCGGGGTGTCTCACAAGAGGCGCCCTGCGCAAGTTTTTTATGGTATAAAGCCGGACAGGCGCTAATATAATTTAGCACGACGATAAGAGCGCCCCCGGGAGGGCGTCAGGAGGAGGCAATTCGGTTGGATGTGGAACTCATTTTTAAAATTGCCGCCGTGGGGATTCTGGCGGCGGTGCTGAATTTACTGCTCACCCGTTCCGGCAGGGACGAGCAGGCCCTTATGACAAACATAGCGGCGCTTGTGGTGGTGCTGGTGATAATCCTTCAGGAGATAAGCGACCTTTTTGACCTTATAAAGTCGCTGTTCGGGTTTTGAGATGGACGTGCTCATTAAGGCCGCGGCGGCGGGAGCCGTGGGGGCGGTCATATGCCTTCTCATAAAAAAGGACAGCCCCGGGATTGCGCTCCTTCTGGCAGCGGCGGCGGGAATGCTTATCATGTATCTGGCCCTGGACGTTTTCGCTGATATTATGGATTTTGCCGGGGAGATATCGGAGACGGCGGGCGTCTCCAAGGCGGTGATAGCCCCTGTTATAAAGACCGTTGGGATAGGCATACTCACAAGGATAGCTTCGGATATATGCAAGGACGCGGGGCAGGGGAGCATTGCCGCCTCTGTTGAACTGGCGGGGGCGGTGTCGGCGGTATACGTTGCCCTGCCCCTTATGAAAACGACACTGAGGATGATAAAAGAGTTTTTATGAAAAGGATTCTTATAATCTTATGGCTTATATTTTTCCTGACCGCCGGAGCCGCGGCGGTGGATGTGGAGGAGACGCAGGCCGACGCCCTGGGCCTCGATTCGGTGGAAAAAGCGCTGCCGGAGGAGGCGGAGGACGTGCTGGACGGGCTGTCAATAACCGACGGCCTTGACGCCGATACCGCCATATCGAAAATAACCGACGCGGCCGGGGCGCAGTTGGACGGGATACTGAAACGGAGCCTCAGAAGCGCGGCGCTTATGATAGGGGCGGTGTTTTTCTGCTCCGTGGCGGGGACTGTGAGCGAGGGCGGGCTTGCCCAAAATTACGTGCCCCTTGCGGGCATCCTGGCCGTGTCCGCCGTGGCGGTGAGCGACGCCGGCTCGTTTTTTACAATGGCGGAGGCCACCGTCGATTCCCTCTCGGACTTCTCCAAGGTGCTGCTGCCGTGCCTTACAGCCTCGGCGGCGGCCAGCGGCGCCATAACCTCGGCGGCGGCCAAATACGCGGCCACGGCGCTTTTTATAGACATACTCATAACGGCGGCGGACTGCGTTATCATGCCGCTTATATACGCCTACATAGCCGCCACGGTGGCAAACGCCGCCTTCGGCGGTGACGGGCTTTCCGGCGCGGCGGGGTTTTTGAAGTGGGCCGCAACATCGGCTCTCACGGCGACTATGCTGCTTTTTGTGGCGTATCTCAGCATAAGCGGCGTCATATCGGGAAGCGCCGACGCGCTCACCACCCGTGTGGCGAAAACCGCCATCTCCACGGCGCTGCCGGTGGTGGGCAGCATAATATCCGACGCCGCCGGGACGGTGGTGGCCGGTGCTACGGTGCTCCGGAACGCCATAGGCATTTTCGGGATGCTGGCCGTGGCCGCAGCTTGCCTGACGCCGTTTCTCACGTTGGGCGTCAATTATCTCGTATATAAGGCCGCCGCCGGCATTTCCGCTTCAATAGCGGACGGGCGGATATCCAAGCTCATTTCCGGCATCGGCACGGCCTTTGGTATGGTTATGGGCCTTACAGGGGCCTGCGCGGTGATGCTGTTTTTCTCGATTATTTCCATGATAAGCGTGGTGACGGGCTCATGATAGAGGCAGTGAGGCAGTGGATTCTCGGCATAACCGGGACGTCGATAGTGGCGGGGATAGCCATGTCGGTGACGCCGGAGGGCCGGGTAAAAAAGGCAGTGAAGCTGGTGTCGGGACTTGCCGTTATGCTGGCGCTTATATCGCCGGTTTTGAGCTTCGATTTTGAGGGCTATTCCCAGTACATGAGCGAATACCGGCAGGAGGCGGAAAAATACGCCTCGGCCCTGGATGGGGAAAATGAAAAACTTACAAGGACAATCATAGAGGAAAAGACGGAAGCATATATTTTGGACAAAGGGGCGGAGCTTGGTATCTCCGGGCTTACCGTCTCGGTGACGGCAAAGTGGGGTGATGAGGACTGCTGGTATCCATACAGCGCGAGACTTATGGGAGAGACGGATGAAAAACAGATGCAGGCGCTCTCCGGATATATGGAATCGGAGCTTGGTATAACCGAAGAAAATCAGACCTGGAGCGTGAGAGATGGGAGTTAATGGAGCAATAGACGGGAAGCTTAAAAAGCTGCCCGAAATATTAAAAAAGAACAAATATGTTCTGGCTGTGCTGCTCCTGGGCGCGGTGCTTCTGCTTATACCCACCGGAAACAGGAGCAAAAGCAGCGGCGAAACAGTGCAGAGGGAGTCCTTTGAATTTTCCGTGGAGGAGCAGGAGAAGAAAATGGAGGCGGCCCTCTCAAGGATAGAGGGCGCCGGGGAGGTGTCCGTGACATTATCCCTCAAAACCGGCGCGGAGCGGATAGTGGCGGAGGACAGAAGCCGGAGCGAGAGCGATACGGAGCTTGAGGAGGAGACGGAAACAGTTATAGTTTCGACGGACGCCGGCGAGGACGCCGTTACGATAAAATACATATACCCTCAGTACATGGGAGCGCTTATCATAAGCTCCGGCGCCTCAAACCCGGAGGTGAGGCTGAAGCTCACGGAGGCCGCCTCAGCACTTACGGGCCTTGGGGCCGACAGGATAACCGTTGCGAGCTGATGCTTTATGTCAAAAAGGGTTTTACGGCGCATTGAGGCAGCCGCTGCTTTTATACAGGCGCCCGGTGACAAAAGGTTATGTTCTGATTGGAAAAAAGTATAATTATTTTTTAGGAGGAAGAAAATGAAGGCACTTAAACGAAACGCTGTAATACTTACAGTCCTGCTTTTTGTGGGAGCGGCGGTGTATTTGAACTGGGCGTACAACAAAAGCGGCGACAGCGCGGACGAGGCGCTCGACGCCGCGTACAGCGAAACGGACGCCGCAGTTACCGAAACCCCGTCAGAGAGCGACGGCAGCGGAGCCGGGCTGTACTATGAGGACGAAAACGGCGGGGAGGCCGGCTCGGCCCTCAGCCAGGAGCAGCAGGACTATTTCTCCACGGCGAGGCTCACCCGCCAGCAGGCCAGGGACAGCGCACTGAGCGCGCTCCAGACTGCGTCCCAAACCGAGGCCGCCTCCCAGGAGACGATAGACGAGGCGCTGGCCGCCGTTACGGCCATGTCCGGCTGGTCCAACGTCGAGGCGGAGCTTGAGAGCATGATAATCGCCAAGGGCTTTGCCGACTGCGTGGTTTACATCAGCGATGACGGGATAAATGTCCTTGTGCCCTCTGACGAGGTGGGCCTCTCCTCGGCGGCTGTGGCCAGAATAAAGGATGTGGTGACGTCGGAGACCGGCATGTCGGCCCAGCAGCTCACGGTAATTGAAGTCAAATAGGGCCTCTTTTTCGCCTGACTGAAATAAAGTCCTTTATTTTTTACGTGGGATGTGGTAAACTATCTGTAAATATGATATAAGGCGGCGCACAGGCGGCGGAATGGAGGATTTTCATGGCTGAGGTCAAGGATTATATTACTCTTGATGAGGAAAAGGGCAGCATAAATATTTCCGAGGAAGTCATCGTTGTCATAGCGGCTTCCGCAGCGGCGGAGGTGGACGGGGTGGCCAGCCTTGCGACCTCTGTTGGAAAGGATTTGAGCGAGGCGCTGGGCAAAAAGAGCATTTCCAAGGGCGTCCGCATCACAGTGGAGGACGGGGCGATAACAGCCGACGTCTGCATCCTTGTTAAATTCGGATGCCAGGTGAACAAGGTGGCCCAGGATGTGCAGAGCAGCGTTTCCAGCGCTGTGGAGGCCATGTCGGGCGTGCCTGTAAAGCAGGTAAATGTCCATATCTGCGGCATAACCTTTGAGCGCCCCGCAGGCAAATAAAACCAGCCTGCCGGCAGAGACAATTCTTTGCCGGCGGGCCGAGGCATATATTTGGATTTTTATGGGCCTTACGGCCTGAATTTTTATGTTGGGTGAAGCAAATGACAAGAACAGCGGCAAGAGAGATAGCCCTCCGCATATCCTTCGGGATTGGCTCCGACGGATTTTCGGCCGCCGACGCCGTGGAGGACATGCTGGAGCGGGAGCACTACGACACCTTTGCCGGCGAGGACGAGGTGTTTTCGGAAAAACCGGATAAAAAGCAGGCGGAGTATATAATGAACACTGTCTGCGGCATAGAGGCGCACTTTGACGAGCTTAACGGCTATATCGAAAGATATTCCAGCGGCTGGAAGGTGTTGCGCATATCCAGAACGGCGGCGGCGGTGATGCGCCTTGCGGTCTATGAGGTGCTCTATGCAGAGGACGTGCCGGAGCGGGCCGCCATCAACGAGGCGGTGGAGCTTGCAAAAAAATACGACGAGCCCCAGACTGTGTCGTTTATAAACGGCATATTGGGAAGCTTTGCGAGAGGCAGGGCTGAATAGTGGCTATAACGGTAGGCTTTGATACGAGCAACTACACAACGTCCTGCGCCGTCTTTGACGGGGAAAATGGAACAAATTCCGGGCGGCTTCTTGACGTGCCGGAGGGGCAACTGGGGCTGCGGCAATCCGAAGCCCTTTTTTCGCATGTAAAGAGGCTTCCCGGGATAGTAGAGCAGTTGGACATGACAGGGGAAATACTGGCTGTAGGGGCCAGTACAAGGCCCCGGGAGACCGAGGACTCCTACATGCCCTGTTTTCTTGCCGGGAAGAGCCAGGGGCAGGTGCTTGCAAAGGCGCTGTCAAAGCCCTTTTACGGGTTTTCGCACCAGCAGGGGCATATAGCGGCGGCGGCCTGGTCCTCGGGACGCATGGAGCTTCTGGAGACGCCGCATCTGGCCTGGCACCTGTCGGGAGGCACCACGGAGCTTTTATACGTAAAGCCCTCCGGCTGCGCTGTGGTGTGCGAGATTATCGGCAGGACAAGCGATGTGTCCGCCGGGCAGATAATGGACAGGACCGGGAAAATGCTGGGCCTGGGCTTTCCCTCCGGGAAGGCGGTGGACAGGCTTGCCCGGGAGTCTGTAAGCGAGGAGTGCTACACCCCGAAATTTCAGGGGCTTGAGTTCTCCCTCTCCGGAGTGGAGCACAAAATGAAGCAGATGTGCGAGAGCGGCAGAAGCCCGGAGGACGTGTGCCGGTTTGTCATACTCTCGGTGATAAGCACCGTGAACCTGGTGACAGAGCGGGCGAAGAAGCTTTGCGGCGGTGTGCCGGTGCTTTTTTCCGGCGGCGTGGCCTCCAACTCGCTGCTGCGGGAGCGGGCGGACTACGGCATATTCGCTTTGCCGGAATTTTCGACTGATAATGCCATGGGAGTGGCTATACTTACATACAGGGCGGTGAAAAGCGGAATTGCGGGAGAATAAGATATTCGGCGTGTCCGAGGTAAACAGCAGGATAAAAAACCTGCTGGACATGGATGCGGAGCTCGGCAGCATCTATGTGAGGGGCGAAATATCAAACTACAAGGTCTATCCATCGGGGCACCACTACTTCACCATGAAGGATCAGGAGGGGGCGCTGCGGTGCGTGATGTTCAGGAGCAGCGCGGTAAAGCTCAGATTCCGGCCTGAAAACGGCATGAATGTGATAGCCCACGGGCGCATAACGGTTTTCCCGCGGGACGGTGCGTATCAGCTCTATTGCTCGTCCCTTACCCCGGACGGTGTGGGTGACCTGCATGTGGCCTTTGAGCAGCTTAAGGAGAAGCTGTTTAAAGAGGGCCTTTTTGACGAGAGCTTCAAAAAGCCTATACCGGAATTTCCTGAGAGGGTGGCGGTCATCACCTCCTCTGCAGGGGCGGCGGTAAGGGATATAATCAGAGTTTCCGGAAAGCGCTGGCCAATGGCGAAAATAATCGTGCTGCCGGTGCGCGTCCAGGGCGAGGAGGCGCCGGCGGAGATTGCCGGGGCCATAAGGTATGCCAACAGGTATAACGTGGGCGACGTCATAATTACCGGCCGCGGCGGCGGCTCTATTGAGGATTTGTGGGCTTTTAACGACGAGCAGGTGGCGAGGGCGATTTTCGAGTCGGAAATACCCGTCATATCGGCCGTGGGACACGAGCCGGACGTTACGATATCGGATTTTGTGGCGGATTTGCGGGCGGCCACGCCCTCAAACGCCGCGGAGCTGTGCGTGCCGGATAAGGAGGAGATCGCCGGCTGGCTTGAAAACATGGAGAAAAGGGCGGTTCAGGCGGAGGCCGGCAGGCTCGCGGCGCTCAGGAACAGGCTCCGGGAATTATCGGAAAGGCGCGTCCTGTCGGACCCTGTAAACTATATTGACGATAAGCGGGTGCTGCTGGATTACGTGCGGGAAAGGCTCTGCTCCGCCGGGGACAGGGCCGTAAGCGGCGGCAGGCAGAGCTATCTGCGGCTGGCCTCGGCACTTGACGCCATGAGCCCGCTTAAGGTCCTGTCCAGAGGCTACTCCATAGCCGAAACCGAGAGCGGCCGGATAATCCGGGATGCACGTCAGGTAAAGGCCGGGGACAGGATAGCCGTAATTGTGAAGAAAACGAAAATAAATTGTACCGTGGACGGAAAGGAGAGCCGAAATGGCCGGGAAAAAGCAGAGCTTTGAGGAGTCTATAGCGAGGCTCGAGGAGATAGTAAAGCTGCTGGAGAAGGGCGAAGCGCCGCTGGATGAGTCGCTGACCCTTTTTGAGGAGGGCACGGCCCTTATAAAAAGCTGCGGGAAGCAGCTTGACGCGGCGGAGCAGAAGGTGGTAAAGCTGCGCCGGGGCGACGGCGGAAAGCCCGTGGAGGAGCCATTTGACGAGGTGGAAGAATGAATTTTCGGGAACGCTGCAGGGAATACCTCTCAATGATAGAGCCGGCCCTTTCGGAGTGCTTCGGGAAAAACAGGCGGGGCTTTGGCTTTGACGGGCTTCTGGAGTCCATGGATTACAGCCTTATGGCGGGCGGAAAACGCATCAGGCCCATACTTGTGCTGGAATTCGGCCGGGTATGCGGCGGGAAGCCTGAGGATATACTTCCCGCGGCATGTGCCGTGGAGCTTCTGCACACCTATTCGCTTATACACGACGACCTGCCCTGTATGGATAACGACGAGCTGCGCCGGGGAAAGCCCACAAACCACGTGATTTACGGCGAGTGTACGGCGGTTTTGGCTGGGGATGCCCTCCAGGCGGAGGCTTTCGGGAAAATACTGCGGTGCGGCCTTCCGGCGGAGCGCCGGGCGGCCTGCGCTGAGGCTCTGGCAGACGCCGCCGGTATCGACGGCATCTGCGGAGGCCAGTTTATGGACATGGCCTATGAGGATCGGGGCTGCTCCGAGGAGGAGCTTATCGATATGCAGGGCCGGAAAACGGGCAGCCTCCTTACGGCGGCCTGCCGCATGGGAGTCCTGGCGGCGGGCGGTACCGAGGCCCAGGAGGAGGCCGCCGCCCGTTATGGAGCGGCGCTGGGCGCCGCGTTCCAGATAAGGGACGATATGCTGGACGAGCTTGCCACCGAAGCGGAGCTTGGAAAACCCATAGGCTCAGATAAATCGGAGGGGAAAACCACGTTTATGAGCCTTTACGGGGAGGAAAAATGCGGCCAGATGGTGGAGAGACTCACGCAGGCGGCCATAGCTGCGGCGGAGGAGCTGCCGGATAGCTGGTTTATAAGGGAGCTTGCGGCAAGCCTCTGCAAAAGAGAGAGGTAGCGGGCCGCCGGAAACGGGGCGTTAAGGGCCGGTATTTGGCGAAAGCGCATTAAAAAAGCCTGTATCTGCATCAAAATGTAAACCCGCGCCTTTTTCTCGCACTTGATTAATACCGAATAATTTGATATTATATAAAAAGCGGCGCAGTATCCTAGTCAGAACTGCCGTCTCTGAGGAAGGGCCTAAAAATCCTTTAAAGGGCATAACTGTGAAACTCTTTGTGCCTGCTTCAAACGCCCAGTTTGGGGTGGGTGCTGAGAGGAGACGCCATTGGCGTCTGCGGCTTCAGGGCGATTTTCAACGGCATGGAAAACCCGACCCTGCTGCTGTGGAGACCTGCTGCTGTGCCCGGCGAAACCCCGGTTTCGGGTACCCGTCCGGTGTACGGAGCAGGGTGAAACCTGTATCGCGGTGCGCTATAAAGCCGGAGACTTCCGGCAAGTGCTGTGTGCAGAGTAGCCTGCCTTGAGTGGAAAATGCGGATGGGGGAGCTACGCGCCATAGTGTCACGGCCATGACGCTGGGGTGATATCTCCCTGAAATATTTTCTGCAAAAGAGGATTAAGAAACGGTTTGTCTGCGGTGGAAAACATCTAGGCTGTCGAATGAGGGCAGGCATGGGATTGCAGTGCGGACTAAGTGGCAATCGGGTGACAGCGTTGGCAACACGTCTGAACGGGGCTTTAATGGGAAACCGCCTGATCGGCAACGAGAGGCAGCCCCGGGGGAAAGCCGACCCGACCTAAGCCGTAAGATTTACTATGCCTGTCGCCGCTTTTTTTAATTTCGAGGGATGAGATGAAGAGGAAACGTGACTACCGGTGGGTAGCCAAAATAATAATAATGAGCGTCGTCATTTCGATGGTGTTTACCTTCGCATCGACGGAGCTGATGGCCGGCGCGGGGTATGTGTTGTCGTTTATTATCCTCGCGGCGTTTATATTTATCGGCATAATTTTCGATATGGTGGGCGTGGCCGTCACTGCTGCGGACCCGAAGCCCTTCCACTCCATGGCGTCCCATAAGGAAAAGGGCGCTGCGGAGGCCCTGCGGCTTATAAAAAACGCGGAGAAGGTCTCCAGCGTGTGCAACGACGTGGTGGGCGACATTTCCGGTATCATCAGCGGAACTACCTCGGCTGCGATAGCGGCAAACCTTATGCATGATTTTAATACGCAGTCCGTACTTATCCAGTTGTGCATTTCTGCTGCTGTTGCGGGCATGACCATCGGCGGCAAGGCCATGGGAAAGGGCATCGCTATGAGCAGCAACATAAAAATAGTCCACCTGGCAGGAAGAATCATAGGGATAAAAAACAATATTTTTTACAGAAAAAAGCGCAGGGGATAAGGCTGAAAAGAGCACGGGCAAAGGCATCGGGCGGATAAAATCGCAGTGCGCCGCAGTGCGGTGCGCTGCAGAGGATAAAGTTGGGTCGTGATTATCCGTGAAGATATTAGATAATATCCAGTCTCCGGAGGATATTAAGGCTCTCGATTATACGGAGCTTGATAAGCTGAGCGCAGAAATACGGGATTTTCTCGTGGAAAGCGTCTCAAAAACAGGCGGCCATCTGTCGTCAAATCTGGGAGTCGTAGAGCTTACACTGGCGATACACAAGGTGTTCGACACGTCGAAGGACAGGCTGGTTTTCGATGTGGGGCATCAAAGCTATGTACATAAAATAATAACCGGACGCCGGGATAAATTTGACACCCTGCGCCAGCTTGGCGGGATAGCGGGCTTTCCAAAGCCCTCGGAGAGCGTACACGACGCGTTTATCGCGGGCCATGCCTCCAATTCCATCTCCGTGGCTCTGGGAATGGCGAGAGCCAGGACGATTTCGGGGGATGACTATAACGTTATCGCCCTTATAGGCGACGGCGCATTGACCGGCGGGCTCTCCTACGAGGCGCTTTCTGACGCCGGCGAGAGCGGGGAGCGGCTTATCGTTATTTTAAACGATAACGGCATGTCCATAACCGAAAATGTGGGCGGCATTGCCCGGCATCTGGCAAAGCAGAGGATAAAGCCGGCCTACTACAGATTCAAAAAATATTACCGCCGGTTTATGGCGTTCATACCCGGCGGGAAATATATATATAAGCTGCTGCACGGCATGAAAAACGGTATAAAGGACGCTTTGCTGCACTGCAGCATGTTCGAGGATATGGGCTTTACCTATTTGGGGCCTGTGGACGGCCACAACACTGAGCAGCTTGTGGAGACCCTGTCATGGGCAAAGCGCCTTGAGGGGCCGGTTATAGTCCATGCGGCCACCACAAAGGGCAAGGGCTACCCCTACGCGGAGGAAAACCCGGATAAATTCCACGGCGTGGGCAGGTTTAACCCCGTTACAGGCGAGATACTGGGCGGAGGCAGGAATTTCTCCGCCGTATTTGGGGAAAAGCTGTGCGAGATGGCGAAAGCCGATGCGAAAATATGCGCCATAACGGCGGCTATGGAAGCCGGAACAGGATTGAAGGGATTTGCCGCCAGATACCCGGACAGGTTTTTTGACGTTGGAATAGCCGAGGAGCACGCCGTGGCGATGGCGGCGGGTATGGCAAAGCAGGGGCTGACGCCCGTGTTCGCCGTATACTCGACTTTTTTGCAGCGGAGCTACGATATGCTGCTGCATGATACGGCGCTGGATAAGCTCCATGTGGTTTTCGCCGTGGACAGGGCGGGCCTTGTCGGAGAGGACGGGGAGACCCACCACGGGGTGTTTGACGTGGGGTATTTAAGCTCCGTCCCGGGCATGACCGTAATGTGCCCTGCCAGCTACGCCGAGCTGCGGGACATGCTGGAATTTGCCGTACACAGGGCAAACGGGCCGGTGGCCGTGAGATATCCGCGGGGCGGCGAGGGCGAATATATGGCCGGTGGAGTTTCCGGCTCAAAGGTGCTGAATATAGGCTCGGATTTTACACTGGTTACTTACGGCACCGCTGTGAACACGGCGGCCCAGGCGGTGGTGACGCTGGCGATGCTCGGCGTTTCCGTGGAGCTTATTAAGCTGGACTTTATAAATCCAATAGATTTCAGGACAATAATAAAATCGGTGGCAAAAACCGGGCGGCTGCTGGTGCTTGAGGAGTGCGCGCAGCCGGGCTGTGTGGGCGGACGCATCGCGGCGGAGCTGTGCGAAAAGAAAATAGCCGCAAAATGTATGATACTTAAAAACCTGGGCAGCGATTTTGTAACCCACGGCAGTGTGGAGGCGCTGCGCAGGCTGTGCGGGATAGACGAGGATAGCGTAGTCAAAGCCGTAATGGAGGAGATGAAAAATGAGTAAGACCAGGCTTGATGTGCTTTTAGTCCGGCGGGGCCTGGCCGAAAGCCGGGAACGGGCGAAGACCACAATCATGAGCGGCGTGGTTTTCGTGGACGGACAGCGCGCTGATAAGCCAGGTACGCCGGTCTCTGAGGAGAGTAAAATAGAGGTGAGGGGCCATACCCTTGAATATGTGAGCCGGGGCGGCCTTAAGCTTGAAAAGGCGCTCAAAACCTTTCAGATTTCCCCGGACGGGCTTGTGTGCATCGACTGCGGCGCGTCCACCGGCGGCTTTACCGACTGCCTGCTGAAAAACGGAGCGAAGAAGGTATTCTCGATCGACGTGGGCTACGGCCAGCTCGCCTGGAGCCTCCGGAACGACGGGCGGGTCGTGGTAATGGAGCGTACAAATATAAGAAACGTCACCCCGGAGCAGCTGGGGGAGCTGGCGGATATGGCTGTGATAGACGTGTCGTTCATATCCCTGAAAATAGTGCTGCCTGTAATTAGGACCCTTATTAAAGAGGGCGGACGGGTGGTCTGCCTTGTAAAACCCCAGTTTGAGGCGGGCAGGGAGAAGGTCGGCAAAAAGGGCGTCGTCCGGGATGAGGCCGTCCACCGTGAGGTGCTGGAGAATTTCATCCAAAACGCAAACGACGCAGGCTTCGCCGTCCTGGATATAACCTTCTCCCCTGTGA
This sequence comes from uncultured Oscillospiraceae bacterium, assembly GCA_964495095.1. GTDB lineage: Bacteria > Bacillota > Clostridia > Oscillospirales > Oscillospiraceae > CAZBUH01. The sequence continues at coordinate 16,369 of CAZBUH010000028.1, forward strand.
AGGGGCCGGAGGGGAATATTGAATATCTGGGATATCTCCTGTCCGGAGGTACGGAAAACGGGGCGATTGACCCGGCGGAAACAGTAAAAGCGTCACATACGGAGCTGAAGGATATTTGAAAAACATAGTTTTGTGCCCAAACCCCAAGAGGGATTTGCAGCTCGGACTTACGATGAAGGTCCGGGAAACGCTGCGCAGGCATGGTGTGGATGCTGCCGTAAGCCCCATAATGGGAGATGTGCCTGAGCAGTTTAAAAGTGAATGCGTGAGCCTTGAAAAAGCCCTGGATACTGCGGAGCTGCTGGTGGCCTTCGGCGGCGACGGCACCATCCTGCACGCGGCCCGGGCCGCGGTGGGCCGTGATGTGCCGCTTATAGGAGTGAATATGGGCACAAAGGGCTTTATGGCGGAGCTGGAGCCTGAAAACATCAGCGTGCTTGAACGCGTTATAGACGGCGGGTACACGGTGGAAAACAGGATGATGCTTGAGGTGGCCCTTATAAGGGGCGGCAGGGAGCTTTACTCCGATTTCGCCCTGAACGACGTGGTAATCGGCGGCATAGCGAGGCTTATAAATATTTCCGTCTACGGGGACGGAAACAAGATATCGGGTTTTTCCGGCGACGGGCTTGTGGTCTGCACGCCCACAGGCTCCACGGCCTATTCCATGTCGGCGGGAGGGCCCATAGTCGAGCCCTGGGCGGAGAATATAATAGTGACCCCCATATGCGCCCACGTGCTGGCGGCAAAGGCGTTTGTGCTTGCCCCGTCGAGGGTGGTGACCGTTGAGCTTGGGAGCCTTGACGGGAAAGCGGCGTATATGTCTGTGGACGGGGGCGAGACTTTCCCCCTTGAGAGCGGGGACACGCTTAAAATCGGAAAATCCAGGTATGTTACAAGGCTCATGCGCATGTCCAACAAGAGCTTTTATCAGGTAGTAAATGAAAAACTGGGAGAGAGATAAGTGGGAACAAAAAGCGACCGGCAGAAGCTTATACTTGATATAATAGGCCAGCAGGATATAGAGACCCAAAATCAGCTTATAGAAGCCCTGCGGGAGTCCGGAATGGGGAGCACCCAGGCCACCATTTCCAGGGACATAAAGGAACTGCGTCTTGTGAAGGAGCTTACGTCCCGGGGCACCTATAAGTACGCCAGGGACATGAAAAATGCCAGAAGCCCTTACAGCGAGAGGCTGAGCACCATATTCCGGGAGTGCGTTACCTCCTTTACCAGCGCCCAGAATATCGTGGTGATAAAGACGCTGCCGGGTCTGGCCTCCGCCGCCTGCAGCGCCATCGACGGCATGAACCTGCCGGAGATAGCGGGGAGCCTTGCCGGAGACGATACGGCGTTTATTGCAATGCGCAATAACGAATCTGCGGAAAGCCTGTGCAGGGATATGGAGAAGCTGCTCTGAATTTATGCGCCCGGAAAAGGTGAGAGAAAATGCTTGAACTGTTGCATATTGAAAATATAGCCGTAATAGAAAAGGCGGATATAGAATTTGAACGGGGCCTCAACGTGCTTACCGGCGAGACAGGCGCGGGAAAATCCATTGTTATTGACTCCCTGGGCGCCGTCCTTGGCCTGCGGGTATCAAAGGACATAGTGCGCGCCGGAGAGAGCCGGGGCACGGTGACGGCCTCGTTTTCCGGGGAAGATGCGTCCGGCTGGTGCGCGGAAAACGGCGTGGATTTTGAGGACGAGCTTATAATTATGCGCCGCATTTCCGCCGACGGGAAAAATCAGTGCCGTGTAAACGGATGCCCCGTGTCCGTGGCCCAGCTTAAGGAGCTGGGGAGCATGCTCCTTGATATACACGGCCAGAACGACGGCCAGCGGCTTTTGGATGAAAACAGCCACCGGCAGTATCTTGACGGCTTCGGGGGGCTGGAGCCGGATGTGGAGACATACAGGGCGGTATACAGGAATTTCCGGGATGTTAAGGAGGAGCTGGACAGGCTCTCTATGGACGAAGGTGAAAAGGAACGGAAGGCGGATATCCTTAAATTCCAGATAGACGAATTGGAGCGGGCCAATATAAAGCCCGGCGAGACAGCGGAAAAAACCGCCCGTCGGGAGCTTTTGAGAAATTCCGTAAAGCTCACCGACGCTGTGGAGAACGCCTTCAGGGCCATGTACGGCGGCGAGGATTACGAGGGGGCCGCCTCGCTCATAGGCGACGCCGCCGGGGAGATACAGTCCGCCTCAAGATATACGGACACGCTGTCGGAGCTTGGAAAAAATCTCGAGGATCTGCGTTACACGGCGGAGGATATAGCCGAGCAGCTCCGGGACTTCCGGGAGAGCCTTGACTATTCCCCGGAGGAGCTTGATGAGCTTGAAAACAGGCTTGACGGGCTGAAAAAGCTCTCGAGGAAATACGGCGATACGGAGGAGGAAATGCTCCTGTTTCTCGACAGGGCAAAGGGCGAGCTTGAGGATATCGAGTATTCAGCCGAGAAGGTGGAAAAGCTCACGGCGGAGCTTGATAAATGCCGGGCCGCGGCTGAGGTCTCGGCGGAAAAGCTGTCGGCAAAGCGGAAAACGGCCGCCGGAAAGCTGGAAAAGCGCATAAAGGCGGAGCTGGAGAGCCTCAATATGCCCGGGGTCAGATTCGCCGTCGAGTTTTCGCCGGTGCCCGGCCCTGATGGGTTTAACGCTGCCGGCTCGGACGAAGTGCGCTTTCTCATGTCCGCAAACGCCGGGCAGAATATGGGGCGCATAAGCAGAATAGCCTCCGGAGGCGAACTGTCGAGAATAATGCTCGCCATGAAGAGCGTACTGGCGGAGAACGACAGCGTCGGCTCCATGGTGTTTGACGAGATAGACACCGGCGTGTCCGGCGTGGCCGCCCAGCGGGTAGGGGAGAAGCTCTGCAAGCTGTCGGCGGAAAAGCAGGTCATATGCGTCACCCATCTGCCCCAGATAGCCGCCATGGCGGACGCACATTTTGAAATCCTGAAGCGTGTGGAGGGCGGAGGCACCTTCACCCAGGTTACAAAGCTGGATGAAAATGGCCGCATAAGAGAAATAGCCCGCCTCACCGGCGGCGACAATATAACAGAGACCACCCTGAAAAGCGCCGCCGAGCAGGTGGAGGCCGCAGAGGAGTATAAGAGAAAGCTATGATAATCCGGATAAACGGGGCCTTTGGCGCGGGAAAGACCACTGCGGCCTTTGAGCTTCACCGCCGGCTGCCGGACTCCTTATCCTCCGGTAAGTTTATCACTTTAAATATCGGGAGATGAAAAAGGGCTGTGGAAATACGATTCCCACAGCCCTTTTAAATTTACTCCGACGGCAATGATACCTGCCGCTTTGCCCAGCGGCCGCTGAAAAAGTATGTAAAGCCCACCAGGGGCGTTGTAAAGGCCGCGATGGAGCAGCCCAGCCAGTAGCCGTAAAGGCCGATAACGCCGCTTAAAAGTGTGCTGAGCGCGATTTTTATAACGAGGTTTTCCGCAATGCCGGCCCACATCTCAAGCTGCGTATTTCCAACGCCCTCAAAAAGAGCGAAGGGGCCGGTAGAGAGTGTAAGGCCCAGGTAAAACAGCACGGCTATCCACATGTAATTCCGGGCCATGCCTATAACCTCGCTGTCGGAGGTAAAGGCCCCGAATATCTGGCGGGCAAATATGAGCATCACTGCGGCTGTGATGAGCCATATGGCGAGGCTGAGCCCAACGGTAAGCAGGAACACCCTTTTTATGCGGTCTGTTTTGCCGGCGCCGAAGCACTGGCCCACGATTGCGCCGCCGCCTGTATACAGCCCCATGGTGATGGCGTTTGCTATCATATTGAGCTTGCTGCCTATGCCGTCCACCGCCGAGGCCGCCACGCCGTAGGCGTTGACATTTGAATTAATGAACATGGTGGACACCGACATGAGAAAGCCGAAAATCATAAGCGGCAGCGAGAGACGGATAATGGCCGCGGCGTTTTTTGCCCTGGGAATGAAGCTTTTGGGCTTAAAATCAAAACCGAAGCTCTCCCGGCGGTGAAAAAGATAGATGAGCGATACAAGAAATGAGGTGCCCTGGGAGATGACCGTGGCCAGGGCGGCACCCTCCACATCCATTCCAAATACGCCGATGAAAAGAAGGTCCAGGCCGATATTTATGACTGCTGCTATTGCAATGAACACCGTGGGAAGCCTTGATTCACCCAGCCCCCGGATAATGGAGCAGATGCAGTTGTAGCCGTAGATAAAGACGATGCCGCTGCAGCATACGAGATAGTATGAGTGGGTTTGGCCGTAAACGGCCTCCGGAGTGTTCAGAAGCCCCAGGAGCCACTTTGTAAGGGCAGCCCCGGCGGAGCCAAGGGCCAGCGCGCCTATAAGTGCGATGGTCATAAATGTGCCGATAGTGTTTTTTATCCGCTGATGATCCCCGGCGCCCACCTGCTGGGAGAGCAGTATCTGCCCGCCGAAGCCAAGGCTCATGCCCACTGTCAGAAGCAGGTTTTGAAGCACCCCGCCGATGCCCACGGCGGAAAGCCCGTCGGAGCCGATGAAATTGCCCACCACCGCCATGTCAGTAATCGTGTAGCAGGCCTGCAATATATTGCCCAGGATGATGGGCAGCGAAAAAAGCGTAAGCTGCTTAAAAAGCGGCCCTTCCGTCATGTCGTTAATAAGCGACGCCTTGCGTGACATTTATATATTCTCCCCCTGGGTAAATACCGATTTAACAGCGCCTTCGAAAAATATCCGGCGCCGGAATCAATATTTACTTGATAAATACTGTCCCTTATTCTAAACTATGGTGTAGCACCAATGTCAAGAGGGAGTTGATAATTTGGAAGACAAAATGATGAAAACGGCGGAGTTTGCAAAATTCTGCGGTACTACCCGGGACACCCTGCTGTGGTATGACAAAATGGGCATACTGAAGCCGGCTGCGGTGGGGGAGAACGGGTACCGGTACTATCTGTCCCGGCAGTTTTTCGATTTTGACCTTATCTCCACTTTAAAGCAGACGGGAAATTCCGTGCGCGAGATAAAGGAATATCACAGCAGGCGGGACTATGGGGAGCTGCGGGAGCTTTTTCGGGAGAAAAGCGC
>CAZBUH010000029.1:0-21394 GCA_964495095.1 uncultured Oscillospiraceae bacterium
TTTCCTACGGATTGCACCTTCCGCAGGGGGAATAGCCCTGAGCTATCAGCGCCTCCCGGGTGCCGGTGTATTCCTGCCTGTTTTCCTCTTTAATATCCTCCGCCCCGGAGCAGTCTGGCAGATGGAACTTCCTGCTGCTTAAATTTAAAATATATGTCTCCGTCTGGCCTCCGGAGGAGGATGCGCCCTCTTCCCGGCTGTTTCCCGTGGCGTAGTCTATGACGACGCCCGGCTGGACATTATAGCAGAATACGTTAAAGCATATTCCCTCGCCCCCGTCCTCCACCGACAGGGCCTCCATTATTACTCCCCGGGCCACCAGCTCGCTGCCCTCAAAAACCGGAGTCACCCGGTACATCACGTGGTTTTCCGTCTCCTTTACATAGTCCGCCACCATGTTTTCAAAGGGCAGCATTCCCTCCACGTTCATATACCTTGTGCCGGTTATGAGATTTTTTTCGTTGGCATTTTCGCCGGAGAGCTGAAAGCCTATAAGGTGGCATCTGTTGTAGAGATATTTCCCGTCTACAAAATCGTATTTTACAGTCTGCCAGCCGGAGGGCTTTATCTGGCCGATGGAGCCCCGCTCCTCCGTGGGCATCAAATCCACGCCTATGCTGGCCTCCGCCGGCCCGCACCGGCCAAGGGAATCCAGCTCGCTGTAGCTCTCGTAGGATTTATCCGTTATCTCCCCGTCTGTAAAACCGGGCGTATTGCCGTTTATCTCGCAGTAAGCCTCGGAAGAAAACTCCGGTATCCCCTCGGCAGAAGCTGTGGAGCCGCTGCCCTCGGGCATACAGCCGGACAGGGCGAAAATTAGCGCCAGCAGTAGCGCCTGGGCGGAGATTTTTAAGCTTTTCATTTTATGTAAACCTCCTCCGTTATTTTTTCATGGGAGCTGCCGGGAAAATCAGAGGCGCTTTCCAGCCGCCAGCCGCTCAGGTCTATGTCGAAGAACATGTCGCCGGGATAGCGCCTGTTCCAGCGGAACAGTATGAGCTTTTCCGCGGCGTCTGCGTATTTTTTGGGGGACTGGTTTTCAAAAAAGCAGTAATCCCCGGCTCCGGCCAGGTCCGCAAAATTTTCCGCCGCCGATATGCTCTCCGCGTATTCCGGCTCAAACTGCCTTGCAGAGTAGCCGTTCATCCGCAAAACGCCGCCGGACGCAATTCCCAGCAGCCTGCGGCGCAGGAGCCGATCCTGGCTTTGCCGCCTGTTATTAAAGCACATGCCCATTTTGTCGTCAACGCAGGCTATTATTATCATGTTCCCGCCTCCCTGGAAATAATATCACGGTTTCCGGCATAAAGCAACCTGTGCGCGTCCTGCGCTGTTATTCGCAAAAGATGCGGCGGCACCATTGACCGGGCCGTTTCGGTCGGGTATAATGTATTTGATATTATAAATTTACTGCTTAAAGGAGAAACGGCGCATTCAGATGCTCACATATAATTTGAGCGGCCCCGGCAGTAAATACGAGCTTCTGTACCGGGCCATAAAAGAGGACATACAGGCCGGCCTGCTGGCCCCCGGCGAAAAGCTCCCTTCAAAGCGGAGCCTTGCCGAGCACAACGGCGTATCGGTCATAACAGTGGAAAACGCCTACGGCCAGCTTATACAGGAGGGGTATGTCGTAAGCCGCCAGAGAAGCGGTTATTTTGTAGCGGCGCTGAACGACGTGATACTGCCGAGAGCGCCGGAAAAGGCCGTCGGAGCGCCGCTTCACGATTCCGGCGAGCGTAGGGCGGAGCTTCCCGAGGGCTGGATAAGGACGATGCGCCAGGTTTTGTCCCTTGGGGACGGGCTTGCGGCCAGGCCGGAGCATAAGGGCTGCGCGGAGCTGCGGAACGCCCTTGCCGGATATCTCCGCCGCTACAGGGGCATGGACGCGGAGCCGGAGCGGATAATCATAGGCGCCGGGGCCGAGGATCTTTACGGGCGGATAGCGGCGCTTTTGGGCCGGGAGACCGTATTCGGCATAGAGGACCCGTCATACGGCAAAATTGCCGCGGTTTACAAAAATTACGGCGTGACGGTGGAGCGGCTGGAGCTGGGCATAGACGGGATAAAGACCCAGGCGCTTTTAAGCGCCCGGGCCTCCGTGCTCCATGTGACGCCGTTTCACAGCTTCCCCTCGGGCATAACCGCCCCGGCGGCGAAAAGGCGCGAATATCTGGACTGGCTCCGTGAAAAGGGCTCCTGGATAGTGGAGGACGACTTTGACAGTGAGTTTTCTCCCAGCCTGCGGCCCCTTGAGACGCTCTACTCCATGGCGGGCAGCGGGGTGATATACATGAACACCTTCTCAAAGAGCATTTCCCCTGCCATCAGGGCCGGATACATGGTGCTGCCGGAGCCGCTTATGGAGCGGTACGAAGAGCGTCTCGGCTTTTACTCCTGCCCGGTGCCGGTTTTTGACCAGCTTGTTATTGCGAGATATATTGAATCCGGGCAGTTTGAGAGGCATCTTAACCGCCGGCGGAGGAAAATGAGAAACGGAGAAATTTAGAGAATCTCTATCAGGAATATAAGAAAGGAATGATAATCTTGGAGCCTGCAAAATACACCCCCGGGCAGCTGGCGGACCGATGGCACGACACACGGTGCGTCCAGAATCTCATGGGAAAATTCGTAACGGCCATGCAGCTTAAAATGGACGCGGATATTTTTGAGATGTTCTGGTCGGGAAGGGAGGACGTGAGCCTCGGCTTTAACGGCGGCTTCTACGCAGGGCCGGAGGCGGTAAAGGGATATTTCCTGTACCGGGTGGAGAAAACCAGGGCGGAAACGGACGTTATAAAATCCATCTTCCCGGAAAAGACGAAAGACCTCCCGGAGGATAAGCTTTACGGCATAGGCCAGATGACTATATCCCCTCTGACCACCCCCCTTGTGGAGCTGGCGGGGGACGGAGAGACCGCCAAGGGCATCTGGCACAACCTCGGCCTTGAGAACGGCGTCACCCCCCAGGGGGCCTTATCCCGCTGGAATATAGGCTGTATCGCCGGCGATTTCATTAAGGAAAACGGCGCCTGGAAGCTCTGGCATGTCCTGTCCGTCACCGATGTGGACGTACCCATGGGCGAGGACTGGGTAAACCCGGCAAAGCATGAGGTGCAGCCGGAATTTGCCGCTCTGGCCCCGGTAAAAGCCCCGGAATTTACGGTGGAAAGGGAAAACCACGCCCTTTACAGCCCGGCCCGGCCCTTTACGCCGCCGCCGGCCCTGCCGGAGCCATACGAAACCTTTGCTGATACCTTCAGCTACGGTATATGAAAGGAGCTGCGGTCATGCCTTATAAGAGAAAAGAATTTACGGACGAGGAGCTTATAGAGCGTGTCTGGGACGCGGAGGAGATTAAAAAGACCGCCTCCCGTTTTGCCTGGTATGAGGCGGCAAACGAGAGGGAAAAATCCCTGGACACCCTATGGGTGTCTGAGCCTGAGAATATGAAAACCGCCTCCTTCGGCCGGAACTGGGGATACATAGTGGGGATGGACGCTATCCGCGAGTATTATGTAAACGGAAACCGCTTCGGCGGCGTGGGCACCGTGACGATGAAGCCCTTTACCTCAAAGCTCATCTGCGAGGCCGACGACGGCAAAACGGCCCAGGGCATGTGGATGGGCAGCGGCTATGAGGCGGCCCCCGGAAAAGACGGCGGGATAGAGGCCCGGTGGGTTATCGGCCGTGTGGGCATCGATTTTGTAAAGGAGGCCGGGGGCTGGAAGATATGGCACATGTTCTTTGGCACCAATATGACCGAGCGCACCGGCGGCGCCTATGTAAAGCAGCCCCTCAGGACGGAAATTCACCGCCACCCCAACGACAGCCCCGCCTACTACCAGATATCGATGGATTTAAAGGAGACGGAGGTTGCGGTTTTCGACCAGATAACCGACTACCCGGAGCGGGAGGTCTTTAAGCCCTCAATCCCAATGGAGGCATACTCCACCATCTACAATTACCACGACTATCCACCCACGCCACGCAATTACAGGACCTTTGACGACGTGGTGAGCTATGGCCCGGAGGGCCATCCGAAATATAAGGGCTAAGGAGGTTTTCACAAAATGTTCAGCGACCTTTCAGTAAGCGAAAAAATACACAACGCGGCGGCCTGCCTCGAGGTGGAAAACCTCCACGCAAGGCACGTGTACTGCCACAGCCAAAACCACAACATGGTGGAGTGCGACACACTGTGGAGCCACGACCCCCGGGTGTCCTGGGGGCACTCCTTCGGCAAGTGGCTCACTTTTACGGGCGTAAAATTCGGCTGGGCCGGAAGCCAGGAGCGGCAGAGCCTTGCAAATTTCCTGAAGCTCACCCAGGTCTGGCCCCAGGTGGGCGGCCAGGACTGCATGTCCTGCCAGGAGTACCCCATGCACACGCTCTCAACGGACATTATCGAGATAGCCGACGACGGCAAAACGGCCAGGGCGTATTTCTACACGCCGGGCACCATATCCAGCACCCTGAATATCTCAAAGGAGCGCGAGGGTATGTGGATGTGGGAGCGCTACGGCATCGAGTACATATGCGAGGGCGGGGAGTGGAAGCTCTTTACCACCCAGGTCTGCGCCGACGTAGTCGCGCCGTTTGATGTCGGAAATCCGTCCCATGACAGCTATGAAATGCTGAGAAGCGGCATGGAGAGGCCCGGCGGGCTTCCCGGCGGCGGCGCCATGATAGACGGAGGGGGCGGCCCCGTGGGGCCCCATCCGGACGAAATTTACGACGTTGCCAGAGACTACTCCCTTGTGCAGCCGGTGCAGAATCCCGTGCCCTGGCCGGAGCCCTATGAGACGTATAACTACACCAGCTCCTACCGGTATCCCCCGGAGCAGTGGAAATAAATAAGGAGAGAGCGATATGAAGCAGAGACGGGCACTTATCTTATACGCCACCATGACAAAAAACACCGAGAAAATCGCAAACGCCTTTCAGGATGCCTTCAAAGCCTATAACTGGGATGTGACCATGTTTAAAATGGCCGCCAACGCCGACTGGCTCGGCATGCAGGATAAGCTCTACTTTGACGACTACGACGTAATATGCCTGGGAAGCCCCATTGTGGCCGGCTCACCCCTCCAGATAGTCATAAAAGCCCTGAGCCTCGGGGGAGGCGGCGGGCTTGAGAGCGTGCTGCAAAAGCAGATTGACGAAAAGAGGACCGACAGCTTTATGGACGTTGGAGACGCCCTGCCCACCTTCCGGTGGCGCAGGAACGAGCCGCCCTACATGGGCGTTCTGAATCCTGCGGACAGCAGGCCCCTGGGGGTCGTGTTCACCACTTACGGCGGCGGCTTTTACGGCTCCGGCGAGTGCCTTGCCACCCTGGAGACGCTGAAGCTGTATCTGAATCTCAACAGCGTTGACGTTGTGGGAAAATTCGCCTGCTGCGGCAGGGAGACCGGCCCCGCCGGGTATGCTCCCGGCGTAAAGCCGAAGGCTGGCTTCGTGCCCGGCAAAAAGCTGGACGATTTGCCCGACGCGGATGTATGCGACGCGGTAAAATATAAGCTGGGGGATGGAAGCGAGGTCTACGGCTCCTACTTCTTCCACTACGGCATAACCTCAAAGCCCGGCCCGAGGGACGAGATGAAAGCGAAGGCCCTTATCTGCGATTTGGTGGAGGACTATTTCCTCTCCCACGACGGCCGGCGGAAAATAGTGGGCTCCGAGTATATAAGCATAAGCTGAGGCGCCGGGCTGAGCCGCAGCGATTTCAGATTATACGTTATGGAGGAAGTTATGAGCTTTAACACACATTTCCCGCATCTTTTCACTCCCCTGAGGGTAGGGCCGCTGATTTTCCCCAACAGGATAATGTCGGCCCCAACCTCTCTGGCGGAGCTGAGCCCCGAGGAATTTCTGGCGCCGGAGAACATCGCCTACTACAAAATGCGGGCCTCCGGCGGGGCGTCTCTTGTGACGATAGGAGACTGCATTGTGGATATCGGCACCGGAAAATCCCATCCGAAGCAGCTTGCCCTGAACGATGAAAACGCCGTCCCCTCTCTCACTCTGGCCTGTGACGCTATCCACTCCCAGGGGGCATATGCCTCTGTGGAGATTGACCACGGCGGTGAGCTGAGCGCACCGGAATTTCTGGCTCCGGGTGAGACGCCCTTCGGCCCCAGCGATTTTGTGGATGAATGGGGCGACCATATCCGGGAGATGACCCGGGAGGATATGGAGCGCATAGCCGACTGCTACGCCGAGGCGGCACTGCGGGCAAAGCGCTGCGGCTTCGACATGGTAATGCTGCACGGTGGCCACGGCTGGCTGCTGCACCAGTTTATCTCCCCGCTGTCAAATAAGCGCACAGACGAGTTCGGCGGCAGCCTGGAAAACCGCGCCCGCTTCCCGCTTATGGTAATAGACCGGGTGCGACGGGCGGTGGGGAAAAATTTCCCCATAGAATACAGAATGAGCGCCGTTGAGTTCGTGGAGGGCGGCTATGACATTGAGACGGGCGTGGCCCTTGCAAAGCTTATAGACGGCAGGGTGGATCTTATCCATGTTTCCGCCGGTACCCAGAAGGTGCCCTATTCCGCGGTGCTGATGCACCCGCCCATATTTTCACCCGACGGGCCGTTTGTGGAATACGCAAGGGAGATAAAGAGAAATGTCAGCACCCCCGTAGTGGTGGTGGGCGCTCTCAGTGACCCGAAAATGATGGAGGAAATAATAGCCTCCGGCGCGGCGGATGCGGTAGCTATAGGCAGGGCACTGCTGGCGGACCCATATCTGCCCCTGAAGGCCGCCCGGGGCCGGGAGGAGGACATTACGCCCTGCCTCAGATGCCTGGAGTGCGAGGGCAGTATGCACGACACACGGACGGTGCGCTGCGCCGTAAACCCGGAGATAGGCCGGGAGGCGGAGGCCATGGCCCCAAAGCCCCCGGTGCCCTCCAGAAAGGTGCTTATCGCCGGCGGCGGCCCCGCCGGAATGGAGGCCGCCGTGATCGCCGTCGGACGCGGCCATCAGGTGATACTCTGTGAAAAGGGCGACCATCCCGGGGCCGCTCTGGATTTTGCCGGCGGCATAGATTTTAAGGAGAAAATCGATAAATTCAGCGCATGCCTTGCCCGGCGGGTGAAAAATTCCAATGTCGAGCTGCGGCTTAACACGGAAGTCACACCGGAGCTTGTAAGGGCCGAGGCCCCCGACGTGCTGATTATCGCAGTTGGGGCCCAGGCGCTGAAGCCGCCCATACCCGGCCTTAACGACGATAACGTCCTATGGGGCACAAATCTGGACCACGGGGAGATAATCCGGAAAAAATCCTGCATCGTTATCGGCGGCGGGCTGGTGGGCTGTGAAACCGCCCTGTACCTTGCCCGGAACGGGGTGAAGACTTCTATTATAGAGATGCGCGGCGAAGCTGCCCCGGACTGCAGCTTCATGCACCGGATTGCACTGCTGGAGGAGCTGCGGAAGGCCGGAGTAGAGCTGCACACTTCAAAAAGGTGCGTCAAAGTTGAAAAGGGCCGCGTATTTGCCGAGGACGGGGACGGGAAGGAGATATGCTATGAGGCGGAGGAGATAATTTCCGCCATGGGCATGGCTCCCAGAACCGGCGCGGTGGAGTCCCTTGCGGGCATAGTCCCCGAGACCCGCATAATTGGCGACTGCGCCAAAAGCGGAAAGATACTGAACGCCATGCGGAACGGATATGACGCGGCCATGAGCATAAAATAAATCAGGAAAGCATCTGAGAACATGGCCTCAGATGCTTTTTTGCAGCTTTACCGTTAATAAAATACTCCGGCGCGGGGAATTTTCCCGCGCCGGAGTATTGTTTTTTATTCCTTATTTTCAGCGGACTTTCTGGCGAAATTCCAGGTGTCGCGGCACATGTCCTCAATACCCAGCTCCGTTTCCCAGCCCAGAAGTTCCTTGGCCTTTTCCGCGTCGGCGTAAAAGGCGGGCAGGTCGCCGGCACGGCGGCCGCCTATTTTATAGGGCACCGGGACGCCGTTTACGCTCTGGAAGGCGTTTACAAGCTCCAGGACGCTGACCGGTTTTCCGGCCCCCAGGTTTATGGCCTCCACGCCGCTGTGCTCCATTGCGTACTCCAGCGCCTTAAGATGACCCCGGGCAAGATCCGTCACGTGGAGGTAATCCCGCTGGCAGGTGCCGTCCGGCGTGGGATAGTCGCCGCCGAAGATGGTGAGCTCCTTGAGCTCCCCGGTGGCCACCCTGCCGATATAGGGCATCAGATTGTTGGGGATGCCGTTGGGGTCGTCGCCCAGCAGCCCGCTCTTGTGAGCGCCCACAGGGTTAAAATATCTGAGAAGTATGGCGCAGAAATCGGGATTTACCGCGGCGTAGTCCTTTAAAATCTGCTCTATCATGATTTTCGTCCAGCCATAGGGGTTGGAGGCGGAGCCTGTTTTCATCGTCTCCACATAGGGTATGCCGTTTTCGGGGCCGTACACCGTGGCGGAGGATGAAAACACGAATTTTTTGCAGCCGAACTCCTCCATGACGCTCATAAGCGAGATGGTGCCCACCAGATTGTTTTCGTAGTATTTAAGCGGTATCTGGCAGCTCTGACCCACGGCCTTAAAGCCGGCGAAATGGATGACCGCGTCGATGGCGTTCTCCCTGAAAACGCCCCTCAGGGCCTCCCGGTCCTTAATATCTATCTTATAAAATACCGGCTTTTTCCCGGTTATTTTTTCGATGCGCTCCGGTACGTCGGCCCTGGCGTTTGAGAGGTCGTCGGCAATTATAACGCTGTAGCCGGAGTCCAAAAGCTCCACGCATGTGCTGCTGCCTATATATCCGGCGCCGCCGGTTACGAGAATATTCACGCTCTGTTCCTCCATTTCGTTTGCGGCTCCGGCCGCCTTCTTTCTCAGTATACCATTTATGCGCCCGTTAGTAAATACATATTTTCGCAAAAGCGGCGCCCCCGCGGCTTTGTTATGCAGTGAGCTTATGCCCGCCGCCTGTAAAATGATTTTACAGGCGAGGAAAGCTGTGGTAAAATGGCTGTAATATCCCGCGCCGGCTTTAAGGCCGGGAGATACAGCCAAACCGCAGCCTGTAAATTTTCAGTGAGGTGAATGAAATGATGTACCATATTTCAATGTTCCGGGTAAAGCCGGAGCACAGGAATGAGAAATCCCTGAACGAAGTGATAGAACTGCTGCGCAGGGTGCCGGAGGGAGTCCGGGGCGTGGCCAGCTACGAAATCGGCCGCAGGCAGCCCCCGGAGATGCCGGAGGGCAGGCCCTCGGACGTTACGTTCTACGACATAATCCAGCGGGTGGGCTTTGAAAGCCGTGAAGCCTGCGACGGCTATGTGCCCTCCCGGGGCCACACGGAGTTTCTCAAAGCCTCCTCAAAGTATATGGAGAACGTGGCCGTGCTGGATTATGAGGAGGTTTAGCGCTTTAAGGCCCATTTTCCTCCGCGCTGCTTTTTATCGGCGGTTTAGTAAAAAGCATTATCCTATATAAGCACATAAAGTATTAATACTGCGAAAAAATGCCGGATGGCCCTGAAGCCATCCGGCACTTTTTATTTTACTCCTTCATAAGAAACGCCGACAGCGCCAGCGCGTAGGAGTCCGCGCCGAAGCCCGATATGCTCCCCATGCAGACGGGGGCGATATAGGAGTGGTGGCGGAATTCCTCTCTTGCAAAGACGTTTGAGAGATGCACCTCTATTACCGGTATTTTTATGGCGGCTATTGCATCCCTGAGGGCCACGGAGGTGTGCGTATATGCCCCGGCGTTTAATATGACGCCGTCGTAGTTCCCCACGGCCTCGTGGAGCTTGTCCACCAGGTCGCCCTCGTGGTTTGACTGGTAGTCGTCCAGCTCCGCCCCGGCCATCTGGGCCGTGAGCTTCAGCCGCTTAACTATCGTCTCCAGCGTGGTGTCCCCGTATATACCCGGCTCCCGCATACCCAGGAGATTCAGGTTGGGGCCGTTCATAAGCAGAATTTTCATCTCTGTTCCGTTTCCTCTTTGTAGCAGCCCAGTACGTCCAGATAGCTGCAGCAGGCGGAGAGCTGCCGCAGGGCGTTCTGCACATGCTCGTCCATGACGCTGCCCTCTATATCGCAGTAGAAGCAGTATTTGCCGTCACCGACGGGCCTGGATTCCAGCCGCTTTATGTTTATATTCTCGCTGACTATGGGGAACAGCGCGTCCATCAGAGCGCCGCTCCTGTGGGCGGTGCGGAAAATGAGGCTTACGGTGTCGCAGCTATCATCGTACTCCGGTGTGCCGGAGATGAGTATGAAGCGGGTCTTGTTCGTAAGGTCGTTTACAATGTCGGGAGCCAGGATAGCAAGCCCGTTAAGCTCCGCGGCGCGCCGGGAGCCGATGGCCGCCAGCTTCTTATTGCCGCCCTGGGCCACCATCTGGGCCGCCACCGCAGTGTTGCGGCAGGCGGTCTGCTCCCAGCCCCTGCCACGGAGATATTTGCTGCACTGCTTAAACCCCTCCGGATGGGAGAAAACCTGGCGGATATTGTCAAGCCGGGCTCCGGGCAGCGCCATAAGGCACTGCATGACGGTGACCCAGGTCTGGCCGATGATATAGCAGCCGTATTTCCTGAGAAGGTCGTGTACATCACCGATGCCGCCCGTCTGGGAATTTTCTATGGGCACCACGCCGTAATCCACCTGGCGGTCCTTTACGGCGGCGAAAACATCCTCAAAATCGGTCATGTTCTGAAGCTCCGCCGAGCGGAAGAGCTGCAGGCACGCCTGCTCGCCCCAGGCGCCCCTGACGCCCTGGAAGCCCACCTTCACGCTGCCGTTCATGGGCTGCCCCGGCTCGGGGAAGTAGTATTCGTCGGAGCTTCCGTATAATTTAAGCCTCTGGCGGGACTTTGAAAGCCCCATAATGGAGCGCATAAACGTGGCGGCCTCCCCGGCCAGCTTCCCGTCAACCCGGGACACGGCGCTGTTTACCACCTGGTCCTCGCGCCTGGAGTCTACAAGAGAGATATTGCACTCGCTCTTTATCTCAGCAACCTGATCCGCCAGGGCCATCCTCTGGCTGAAAAGACCTATGAGCTTTTCGTCTATTTTGTCTATTTCACTTCGCACAGCGGCGAGCTTTTCATTTTCTGCCATCTAAAAAACCTCCCTTTTACTGGATAGCCTCGTGGACCTTGCTGAGCCGCTTCATAAGCCTGTGGAAAACCTCAGGCGTCAGCGACTGGGCCCCGTCGCACAGGGCGCACTGGGGCGCGTTGTGCACCTCTATTATAAGGCCGTCGGCTCCCGCCGCCACAGCCGCCAGGGCCATAGGCTCCACAAGATTCCAGTAACCTGTGCCGTGGGACGGGTCAACAATGACCGGCAGGTGCGTCTTTTCCTTAAGCACCGGCACGGCGGAGAGGTCAAGGGTGTTTCTCGTAGCCGTCTCAAAGGTGCGGATTCCGCGCTCGCACAGCATAACGTCGGTTGTGCCGCCGGACATAATGTACTCCGCCGCCATAAGCAGCTCCTCGATGGTGTTTGCAAGGCCCCGCTTTAAAAGCACGGGCTTTTTGAGCTTGCCCACTTCCCGCAGAAGGGTGAAGTTCTGCATATTTCTGGTGCCTATCTGGATTATATCCACGTCCCGTTCAAAAACGTCCAGATAATCAGTGCTCATAAGCTCAGTCACAACGGGAAGGCCCGTTTTCTGCCTTGCCATTTTCAGAAGCTCAAGGCCGTCCAGACCCATGCCCTGGAAGGAGTAGGGCGAGCTTCTGGGCTTGAAGGCGCCGCCCCGGAGGAAGGAGGCCCCCGACGCCGCCACATCCCGGGCCACGGAGAGTATCTGCTCCTCGCTCTCAACGGAGCAGGGGCCGGCCATAACGGCCAGTCCGCCGTCGCCTATTTTCCTGCCCTTTACGTCTATTACGGTGTTGTCCGGGTGGAATTTCCGTCCTGCCAGCTTATACGGCTCAGACACCTTCATAACGGACTCCACTATGTCCATTCTGGAGAACTGGTCCCTGTCGATGTGGGAGGTGTCGCCGGCGAGACCTATCATGTGGGTCTTGCCGCCCTCCTTCTCGCTGTTTATCTGCTGGGCCACAAGGCCCATTTTCTGCACCCGCTCAACAAGGGCCGCTATCTGTTCGTCTTTTGCTTCAGGTCTTAAAACTAGAATCATTTTTAATTTCTCCTTAAATTTGCACGGGCAAGCTCTGCCGCGGCTCTTTTATCTATTTTTACGCCGAGATAATGCTCGTCGGCTATTATTGCCTGGTAAATCAGCATCCCGAGTCCGTTCATTATCCTGCGGCCGGAGGCCTCGGCCTCCTCCAGAAGTTCGGTTTTCTCAGGCTTATATATGAGGTCGCACACGGCGGCGCTATCCGGGAGGCTTTTTAAGAAGCTCAGATCCTCCCACTTGCCGCCGGAGCCCTCCATTCCGCAGGGGGTGGCGTTTATAAGCACGTCCGCCCCGGAGCTAAATCGTGAGGTGGCCGCCGTGGTCATCCTGCCGGATAAGATTTTTGCGCCCGGCACCCGGCTCTCCACGAGCTTTTTAAGCTCCTGGGCCTGCTCCTCGCGGCGGGACAGCACCGTTATCTCCGCCCCGTCCAGAGCCGCTCTGAAAATTATGGCCCTGGCAGCGCCGCCGGCTCCAAGTATCAAAAGCCGCTTTCCCTTATGGCTCACGCCCAAATCGTTTAAGGCGGCGAAAAAGCCCTCCGCGTCCGTGGTGTGGCCGTATAGCTTCCCGCCCAGATTTACAACGGTGTTTACCGAGCCGGATATCTCCGCCTCCCGGTCTATGCCGTCCAGAAACGGGATTATGTCTATTTTGTGGGGCATGGTCAGGTTAAAGCCGTCAAAGCCCTCGTCCTTAACCCGCCGGAGCCACTGGGGAAGCCGGCCCTTTTTGACCTGCACCTTTTCATACGCGGGGCTTTCGCAGTATTTTTTCAAAACCGGCAGGTGTATATCCGGGGACAGGCTGTGGCCTATGGGGTCGCCTATTACGGCGAGCTTAGGCGCACGGAGCCTGCGGATAATCTCCGTAAGCCGCGACAGCGCCTCGTCTTTGCCGCCGGAATTATCCAATACCGCATCCGCCGCACCGTAATAAAGCTCCCGGCGCTTGTTGAAAAGCTCCCGTATTTTCCCGGCCCCGTCCTTTAAAAGGGGCCTGCCGGAGGTGTCCACATCCGATATGATGTTATCCACCGGACGGTTTATAAAAATATTCACGCCGGTTTTCCGCAGGCAGTCTGTGTTCTCCTTACGGAGCACCACGCCGCCGCCCGCCGCCGCCAGCGTGTTTTCCATTTTCGCAATTTCCCTGCAGGCGTCGGACTCCATATCACGAAAGCCCTCTTCGCCGTATTTTGCGAAAATCTCCGAAACCGTCATTCCGGCCCGAAGCTCTATAAATTCATCCATGTCGATAAAATCCATGTTCATCGCCACGGCGGCGGCCCGGCCCAAAGTCGTCTTGCCGCAGCCCATTATGCCGGTGAGGATGATATTTTTCATATGGAGTCCCTCCTTTCATCAGTCTAAGGTCATATCCAATAAACATATGGCCGCCGCCGCTTCCACAACAGGCAGCGCCCTGGGGACTATGCAGGGATCGTGGCGGCCGTGTATGGAGAGCACGTCCTTTTCCATAGTGTTGAGGTTTACCGTTTCCTGCTCTTTTGAAATAGACGGGGTGGGCTTTACGGCCACCCGGAAAACAAGCGGCATACCGTTTGTAATGCCCCCGTTTATACCGCCGTTATTGTTGGTTTTGGTGAAAAATTTGCCGTTTTCAATACAGATTGGGTCGTTTGCCTCGCTGCCGCGCATGTCGGCTATGGCAAAGCCCGCCCCGAACTCTATACCTTTAACGGCCGGTATGGAGAACATCATTGCCGAAAGCCTGCTCTCGGCGCTGCCGAAAAACGGCGAGCCCAGCCCGGCGGGAAGTCCCGTTATCTCACACTGGATGACCCCGCCTGCGGAGTCCCCCTGGCTTCTGGCTGCCATAACGGCCTCCTCCATAGAGGATGTCAGCCCATCGCCGGAGATTCCGGCCAGCCTCACAATCTTCGACCTTATACTGACGCCCTTGCGCTCCAAAACCTGGCGGCACAGCGCCCCGGCGAAGGTCAGAGGGCCTGTTATGCGGCCTGAAAAATGGCCGCCCCCCCGGTAATCGGAAAAGCCCTTATATTTTATATAGGCCGCCAAATCCGCGTGTCCCGGCCTC
Organism: uncultured Oscillospiraceae bacterium; assembly: GCA_964495095.1. Classification (GTDB taxonomy): domain Bacteria; phylum Bacillota; class Clostridia; order Oscillospirales; family Oscillospiraceae; genus CAZBUH01. The sequence goes on from CAZBUH010000029.1 coordinate 14,208, forward strand.
GGCAGCTCAGGGCGGTAGTCCTTTGAGCGGGTGTCGGTATTCAGTATCACGCCGCAGATGGGTGCGCCGGTGGTCCTGCCCTCAAAAAGTCCGGAGAGTATTTCCACCTTGTCCGGCTCCCTGCGGGCCGTGGCCATGGGCGAATTTCCCGGAGCGCGCCGGGCCATCTCCCGCTCCACCGCCTCCATATCTATGGCCTCCCCTACGGGAAGCCCGTCCACCACCACGCCGATTCCGGCGCCGTGGGACTCGCCGAATATGGATATTTTCAGATTTTCTCCAAATACATTCATTCTTTTTTCCCCATAAAAGCTTCCCAGAAGTCCGGGTAGGATTTTTTTACGCACTCGGGCTGGTCTATATACACGTCCCCGTCTGCCATCAGTGACGCCACGGCGCACATCATGGCTATCCGGTGGTCGTTGTGTGCAAGGCACTCCGCGCCGTGGAGCCGCCTGACCCCGCGTATCTCCAGAAAATCGGCGCCTTCGGTTATATCAGCGCCCATGCGGCGAAGCTCCCTGGTTACCGTTGCCAGCCTGTCGCTCTCCTTTATCCGGAGCCGGGCCGCGTTTTCTATCCGGCTCACGCCGGGGCAGAGGGCCATAAGCGCCGCCATGGGCGGCACCAGGTCCGGAATCTCGGACACGTCCACCGAGGCGCCGCGGCGGTTTTTCCCGTCCACGGACACGCAGCCTCCGGCGGCATCCACCCGGCAGCCCAGCTTTTCCAGCACGTTCAGAAATTCCCTGTCCCCCTGGCGGGAAGCCATATTAAGCCCGCAGACGGTTACGCTGCTGCCCAGGGCCGCTGCAGCCAGGAAAAACGCCGCCCCGGAAAAATCCGCCTCTATCTCCCTGTCCACAGGGCGGTATTTCTGGTTTCCCGGTATCAGGAATTTTTCGTAATTTTCGTTTTCCACCTTTATTCCGGAGCGCTCAAGCTCGTCCAGGGTGAGGTCCACATACCCCGCAGACTGCAGGCCGCCGGATATTATAAGCTCGCTGTCCCCATTCAGAAGCGGCAGGGCGAAAAGAAGCCCCGTGATAAACTGTGAGCTTACGCCCCCGTCCGCCGTAAACCTGCCGGGCAGGAGCTTTCCCGATATGACTACGCGCCCGTTTTCCCGGGCGAGGGACACGCCGTGCTCCGGCAGGCACTTCTCATATACGTTAAGGGGCCGTTCCATAAGCCTGCCCCGGCCGGAAAACTCCGTTCTTCCGCCGAAGGAGGCGGCTATGGGTATCATAAATCTGAGGGTGGAGCCTGATTCGCCGCAGTCCAGCGGTGCGCTCCCGGGGCCTGTAAGCCCGGAGCACACTCCGGCCGTGCCGCCGTCACGTATAATTCCGGCCCCCAGGGCGGAAAGGCAGCCAACGGTGGCCTCGGTATCGTCATTTACGGCAAGCTTCGATATAAGCCCGCCGCCGGACAGGGCGGCGCAGATAAGCGCCCTGTGGGATACGCTTTTTGATGATGGGGGGTAAATTTTGCCCCGGGGACCGCCGGTAATCTTCACAGGGACTCCATCACCTTTCCAAAATTGTCATGCCCGACGGTTATGACAAAGCTTTCGCCGATATCCCGCACCATAACAAGCCGCAGCATATTTCCCACGGCCTTTTTGTCAAGCGAGACATGGGGCGTGATTTGCGCGCCGGAAATCTCCCCGCCCTCCGGCAGCCCGAAAGCCGAGCATAGGGCGGTTATCCGCTCCCGCAGGCCGGTTACGGAATTTCCCGTTTTTTCGCCGTACTCCGCGGCAAAGCCCATGCCGATGGCTACGCCCTCGCCGTGGATGTATTTTTCATATCCGCCTATCTTCTCCACCGCGTGGCCGAAGGTGTGGCCGAAATTCAGCACCATCCGCTCGCCTGTGTCGAACTCGTCGTTTTCCACTATCCGGCGCTTTATGTCGCAGCACTCGTAAATTACCTCCGGCATTATCTCCATAACGCTCTCCCGGCCCGGATGACGCTCAAGCTTTTCGAAAAGGTCCCTGGAGCGTATGGCCCCGTATTTTATAACCTCGGCCATGCCTCCGGCAAATTCCCTGTCGGGCAGGGAGATGAGAAGCTCTGTGTCGGCTATGACCAGCCTGGGCTGGTGGAAGGCTCCGGCCAGGTTTTTCCCGTGGCGCAGGTCCACCGCGGTCTTGCCGCCCACAGAGGAATCCACCTGGGCGAGAAGCGTTGTAGGTATCTGAATATAGTCGATGCCGCGCATGTATGCCGCCGCGGCAAAGCCGCCCAGGTCGCCCACCACGCCGCCGCCGAAGGCGATAAGCATGTCCGACCGGGTAAGGCCGCTCTCAGCCATAAATTCAAGCAATTCCCCAAGCTTATCCACGGTCTTGCTGCCCTCGCCGTTGGGGATAAGCATAAGCTGCGTCTCGAAGCCGGCGGCGTCAAGTGAATCCAGCAGCCGCCCTCCGTAAAGGGGCCATACTATGTCGTCGGACAGTATCACCGCATGGCGGCTATTGTGTACCTGAGCCGTAAGAACACCGGCGCTGTCCAGTATTCCGCCGCCTATATATATGTCGTAGGACCTGCCTCCCAGGCCGACCCGGAGTGTCTCCATCTGTGCGCCCCCATTTTTGCATCATAAATAGCATTATACATCTATATTGTAATAAAAGCAAACCTTTAAGCGCTTTGCTTCTTTAAAGCTTTAAACCATCAAATTGCGATTGACATTATAACCCCCTGAAGTTAAAATGTAAAGTAGTTATTTAAAAAACTCCGTTAATTCTGCGGCGATTGGGAAAGGTAAAATTATGGAGCAGTATAAAATTGACCGGATAAACACTCTCGCCCGTAAGGCGAAGGCCGTCGGCCTTACAGAGGAGGAAAAGCAGGAGCAGCAGATGCTCCGGGCCGAGTATATCGCTGATTTCCGGCGCAGTCTGGAGGCCACGCTGGAAAATACCTACATCATGGAGCCGGACGGCACAAAGCGCAAGCTGCAAAAGAAGGATTAGAAGAGCCGTGGTGGGGATATGAAAAAGGCGCCGGATTCAGGAATTATGTCTGAATCCGGCGCTTTTTTTGGCCGCCTGCGCGGCCCTGATTTTTTAAATGCGCGCTGAAAAAGTATCACAGCAGCATACGGAAGCTGCCGTAAATCCCGGCGTCGTTTCCCAGCTCCGCCAGGGCAAAGGGGGTGTCCCGGGAGGCGTGGAAGGCGTATTCCCTGTAGTATTTACGCACCGCGTCCGTGACGATTTTCCCGGCCTTTGAAACGCCGCCGCCGATTACGAAAATCTCCGGGTCGCAGGCGCAGGCGATGTAGGAGAGAGCCTCCCCCAGAACGCGGCCGAAAGCTTCCACCGCGTCCAGGGCCAGCCTGTCCCCGGCCTTGGCGCAGTCAAATATATCCTTTGCGGTGAACTTCGGGATGCTCCTGAGCGTGGAGCTTTCGTCCGTGGCCGCCAGTTTTTTCGCAGTCTCCCGGACGATGCCCGTGGCGGAGGCGTACTGCTCCAGGCAGCCCTTTTTGCCGCAGCCGCAGCACTGTGTCTCGCCGTGTTTTACCGTGATGTGGCCAATCTCGCCGCCGGCCCCGTGGGCGCCGGCCACGATTTTGCCGCCGATGATGATTCCGCCGCCGACGCCGGTGCCCAGAGTGACCATAACCACGTTTTCATGGCCCTTGCCGCCGCCCCGCCACATTTCGCCCAGGGCCGCAACATTGGCGTCGTTTCCGGCCTTCACCCGGAGGCCGGTGAGTTTGCTCAGCTCCTCCTCCACGTTGAAAACGCCCCAGCCTAAATTTACGCACTTATTTACAACGCCGTCTGCGCTGACAGGCCCCGGAACGTCCAGGCCGATGCCGATAATGTCCTCGCAGCCGAGATTTTTTTCGCTGATGCACCCTTTTACCGCCGCAGCCGCGTCCGGCAGAATGTTTTTGCCGTTTTCGGATACGTCGGTGGGTATTTCCCACTTGCAGAGAAGCTCCCCGCCGGCGCTGAAGCAGCCCAGCTTTATTGTGGTGCCGCCCACGTCTATTCCAAAGCCGTATTTCATTATTCATCGCTCCATTTACTTGTGATGTGATGCCGGAGTAAATTATATGCAGTTGGCGCTGCTGCAATTTTACTACATCGGAGGCAGGTTGTCCAGCCGGAAACGGGATGGTTTTGTCCCGGAACCGGCACTATTGCAGATATCCGAAAAACGATGTATACTTAAGCCGACGGGTTCAACTCCCGTCAGCTTAATGAAAAATATTTTGGAGGTATTAGCTTGAAATATCCTGCACTCTTGGAGGCAGTTATACGGCAGGGCTTCAAAATCCACGGCCTTGCGGCCTTCGGGGTCTGCGGAGGCTATCCTGTTTCGGTGACGCAGCTTAACAAAAACACCGCGAAAGTCTCCATTTCGGTACATGCGGCGTTCCAGGGGAACGTTAAGGAGCTGCGAAGCCGCATAAACGAATACGGCGTGGTCTCCGGCATCTCCGGCAGGCTGGTAACTTACGACATAAGGCTCAGGGACATGGACATGGCCAGGTTTTCGGGCATTATGACTGCGGCGGTGACGGTGCTGAAAAATTACGGCCTTACTCCGCCCGACACGTGCTGTCTTTGCGGCGCTCCCGGAGCCGACGCCTACATGGCCAAAAACGGTGCGCCCATGTGCTTCGACGCAGTGCATTTAAAATGTGTAAACGATGCCGGCATATCCGCACGGGTAAAGGCGGCTTCAAATCCGGGAAACTACTTTACAGGCATTTTGGGCGCGTTCCTGGGCGCTGTGGTGGGCGCGATACCGGCCTTTATCGCTTTAAATTTCCTGGGGATAATCTCCGCCTGGCTTTTCCTTCTGCTGCCGGTGGGCGCTTATTACGGCTACAAGCTCTTAAAGGGCAAAATGAACGGTGTCGCCATAGCGGCGTCAACAGTAATGTCCCTTATCGGCCTGTGCGTGCTGATTATGGCCTGGGACGCGGCTGTAAATATGGACGAGTGGGGCCTGCCGCTGGGCGAGGCGCTTAAATATACGCTTTACTACACATTTGTGGAGTTCTCCGTTGAGTACTGGTCCTGGCTGGGCGCGAATATTGTGAAGATACTTATTTTCTACCTTATTGGCGTCGCTTTCTCAGCCTCCCTGATCCGGGGCACAAATAAGTCGGCGTTAAAGAGCCTTGAGGATATACAGAAAACAATAATTGTTAAGAATGCGCCCCAGAACGCCGCTTCGCCGGCGCCGGAGGCTCAGATAGGCGAAAATGACTAAGGTGCCTCCGTTTAAGATTATCGCCAGGATCCGGAGCGATTTCCCGGATAAATTCGGAATACCCCGCCAGAGCGGCATTGTAAAGGATCTGGAGGCGGATATAGTATTTGAGCCGGAGTACAGAAGCCCCGAGGCGCTCCGTGGGCTGGACGGCTTTTCGCACATCTGGCTCATATGGGAGTTCTCGGAAAACCTGCGGGACGGCTGGTCCCCCACGGTGCGGCCTCCGCGTCTTGGGGGCAATAAGCGGATGGGGGTGTTCGCCACCCGCTCGCCCTTCCGGCCAAACCCCATAGGGCTTTCACTTGTGGAGATAACTGGCATAGAGGCGAATACGGAAAACGGGCCTGTTATACACGTGTCCGGCGGCGACCTTATGGACGGGACGCCCATTTTCGATATAAAACCCTATAACCCGCTGACAGAGTGCAGGCCGGAGGCCCGATGGGGCTTTATCTCCAAAACAGCGGACTACAGCCTGGAGGTAAGCATACCGGATTCGCTTATGGAAAAGGTGCCGGGATCAAAGCGGGAGGCCCTGATGGGCATACTCTCCAACGACCCCCGGCCCCAATACCATAATGACCCGGAGAGGGTGTACGGCCTTAAATTTGCCGGGCTTGAGGTAAAATTCTCCGTAATGGACAGGCTGCTGACAGTGGTATCGGTGGAGCCGGATAGGTGATATCCCGGCGCGGGGCCGGACACCGGACAGGATAATAACGGCAAAATAAAAGCGCCGCGCTGCAAAACAGAATTGTAAGAAAAGAGGTGAGAGGCCATCCCTCCCCGGGCCGGCATCTCGCCCTATCTGCGTTAAATTCACAAATCATGCTGCCGGATGACGCACCGATCCGGCCGGTAAGCGCGGTGCTGGCATACAGATACCTTTACGGGATATATGCCAGCCAAACGTCGGAGGAGGCCTGCTGGTACCATATAGACTTCATGTGGCTTTTTGGGCGATGAATGGATGACGGGCGGTATCGTCAGTCTGGCGAAAGAGTGTGGAAAAGCTGCCCGGCCAAGGTGCGGGAACAGGTGTGCGTCATGGGCCAAGGGCGGAACAGCTGTTCCAAAACATACCCGGACGCGACCTTAGTGCGGATGAAGGAGAAACACCTGAGAAACGGTCGGCTGAAGCCGGGATACAGCATCCAGATCGCGGTACTGGTGAAAACGCATTCAGGCTGCGAAACGAATGACATCAGAATAGGTTATTTATCTGCACCCGGCGCGGTATTGCGTCGGCGGACAGCCATACATATCCTCAAAGCGGCGGTAGGAAAAGGCCGTGTTCTCATATCCTGCCGCCAGGGCAATATCCGCCACGCTTAGCTCTGTATTCTTAAGCAGGGCAGCGGCGCGGTTAAACCGGGCCGTGTGCAGCAGCTCTGTAAAGGCGCAGCCGGTATACCGGCGTATCAGCCGCGGCAGGGCGTCATCGGCTTTGAGCTGGCGATTCAGCTTACAGCGGTCAGCCACAATGCCCTGACGCTCCATCACCCTTGCGATAACGCCCTCGTGAGCGGTGGGCTGCCCGTCGCTGTTCAAACGCTCGGAGATGGGCGGCGCAGAGCCGTCCATAGCTGTGAAAAGCTGCCGGTGGCAGGTTTTCACAGGCATATACAGCAGTTATTTCCGACAGGCCCCCGCAGGGGCGGCATTCCCCTCAGAGAGTGCACGGCTGCCGCAGGCAGTACACCGCCGCGGGGGCCGAAAAGTCGCAAGACCTTGTGGGGAGAGTCTGCAAATAAAAAGTCAATAGAAAAATAAAGAAAATTTGCAGGAGAGAAAAGGGCAAACCAAAGGCGGCCAGCGGGTAAAGGGTGCCGGCCGGGTTGAAAGATGTGCAGCCATGGGTGCTATCTATGAGGCAGGATAATCGTTGCTTTAGAGAAGTTATCCCAATCAAGGCACTGCCCACAGCGATCACAGAAG